>JBPOJO010000764.1:0-27192 GCA_052033485.1 Bacteroidota bacterium
ATTTCATCAATTTTATGCAAGGGTGTTTTGAGATTTTTCCGCTCAATTGTCGTGTTTGTCGCGATAATGCCCGCCGTGCCGGTTTTCGGAACAATTTCTAAAATATCGTTTAATTGCCCCTCCGTAAGGTCAGGTGCTATTTTGAGCAAAATAGGTTTAGGTTTAACCTGCTTTTGATTACAATTTTGCAAATCTGCCAATAGTTTTTCCAAAGGTTCTTTTTCTTGCAAGGCGCGCAAATTCGGTGTGTTGGGCGAACTCACATTGACGGTAAAAAAATCACAGTGAGGGTATAATGTTAAAAAAGCGGTGCGATAATCCTCAAAAGCAAGCTCATTTTCCGTCGTTTTATTTTTGCCGATATTGCCGCCGATAATCATTTTTGACTTTCTTTTTGACAGCCTCTCTGCTATAATCTCTGCCCCGTCGTTGTTAAAACCCATTCGATTGACGAGCGCAAAATCCTCCGGAAGTCGAAACAGGCGCGGCTTAGGATTGCCGGCTTGCGGACGAGGCGTAACCGTTCCGATTTCCATGAATCCGAAGCCCAAAGTTGCCCAATAATCCGTCAATTCCGCGTTTTTGTCAAATCCCGCCGCCAAACCGACCGGGTTTTCAAAAGTTAAACCGAAAACTGTTCTTTTTAAAGATTCTGATTGTAAATGATTGACACCGCCGGCAATGTCGTTAAAAATTGAAAATTTTGACATAATTTTCAAACTTTCAAAAGCAAAACGATGTGCTTTTTCGGCATCAAGTCTGAATAAAATATTTTTTAAAAATTTTTCGTACATCGTTTTTAACTTTTTTTTAAAACATGATAAAATCTTCCGGATTAACAGGCGTGCCGTCATACCAAAGTTCAAAATGCAAGTGCGGACCGTCCGATAGTTCGCCCGAATTGCCGATAACCGCGATTGCTTCGCCTGTCGTTACGCTTTCTCCGAGCTTTTTAAGCAAAACAGAATTGTGTTTGTAGAAAGAAACTGTCGAATTTTTATGCTGAACTGCAATCACGAAACCCGTGTCCTGCGTCCAAGAAGACAAAATAACCGTCCCGTCCGCAATCGCTTTGATGACTTCGTTTTTTTTTGAGACAATATCTATCCCGAAATGCTTATCCGCCACAGAAAATTTTTTCAAAACAAGCCCGTTTAAGGGCGGGAAAAAAATCAGATTTGACATATCCGTTTTGCTTTTTCGGACAACAGTTTCATTTTTTTTCCCCTCAAATTCTTTTCTGAACTGCGAATCAATCGGGTGAATTTCGGATAAATCTTCGGCAACAATCATTTCGTTCTCTTTTGAATCTTTATCGGATTCATTTGCGAGCGTTTCGGAATTGGGTTTGTTGTTGATGATATTTTGAATATTTTTGATATAATTTTGGTGCATAAGGGCAAGTTGTTCGAGCGAATCGACCTGTTCCGTGAGTTTCACCAAGGTATAATCGTATGAAGTTTTGTCAGTTTCATTAACCGAAACAGCGGCATAGTAAGCCAAAAAAAACACTGACGCAAAAATTATGCAGAGCGAAAGCGTTAAAATGCTGAATAATTTTGCCAATGTGAAGTTTAACGACAGGCGTTCTTTCAAATTGACTTCGTCCCGAACTTTGACAATGTATCTTTCGGTCAAAATTTCCCAAATGGTTTTACGTGCGTTCAAAGTAATTTTTTTTTGCAAAATTACTTCATACATTTTAATTTCGCAAATTTGTGTTGTTTAGGCAGCATGAATTTCTAAATCGGAGGACGGAAAATAGTACACTTCAACACAATATGCTGAGTTTTTGTTCGTAATAGAATTGTCATTATTGAGTTTACAAAGCATTGTAAATCAGTGATTTGTTTGTATTCATAGAAAAGAAAAATCACTCATCAGTCGCAATTGTCATCAAAAGTTCACTCTCAAAAACGGCGGCAGGCGAAACAACGGTTTCATTCATCGGAATTTTATCGCCGTAACGCTCTTTTAATTTTTTTTTCACACTTTCATGACTCAAATCAAAATTGCCGAGTATTTCAAGTTTTCCTATTTCAATGCCGGCAGCACGTTGATAAATTTTCCAAATCAATTCCGAGCAATAAATTTTCTCGTCGCTCCACTCAAAAGTCAAATCGTAATTCTTGCCGACAAATTTCTCTCCTTCCGTTTTCATTTTTTTCAAAGTTGCATCGGTCAATATTTTGTCGGCATTGCGTAGGCGTTTTATGACATAATGTCCGTTTTTCCCGCGCGATATCCACTGTTGCAGCGGCGTTAATTTCACGGGTTGAACAGCTTCAAAAACAAAAAAATTTTCCCCGACTTGATAAACAATACCGCAATGCGAGTATTTTGATTTTGTCGCTGCTTGAATCGCTTTACTTTGCGCAGAACGTGAGGTCTGAAAAATCAGGTCGCCGTTTTGCAGCAGGTTATTTTTTAAAAGCCTCGTAACTTCCTTGTCGGCAGTCATTAAGCCACCTGAGGGAGCATAATATTTTCTTTTTGCGTATAGACCGGCGAGCAAAGTCAGGCAGAACAAAATCAAAAAAATGAATTTTTTTTTCACGAAATAATTTTTTAAAGTGCAATAACAGAAAGTTTTACAAATCTATTCACTTTCAGCAATAAATATTCATTCAAAATTCAATCTGCAAAGATTTATTTCGCTAAAAATTGTCATAAAAAAACTTACCTTTGCACGCCTAAAAGCCAAACAAAACTTATCATGCTATCACTGCGCACTAAATACCACTTTTCAAAACAAATAAAATTGTCATTGCCCCTCATGCTCGGGCAGTTGTCGCAGGTCGCGATAATGTTTTTTGATACTTTAATGATTGGCAAGTACAACAGCCTTTCACTTGCCGCTGCGACAAGTGTAAATGCTTTATTTTTCGGAACTTACGTATTTATTCTCGGCATGATTTTCGGCTTAAAACCCCTTGTTGCGGAGGGAGATGCGGCAGGCGAACACGAAAAATGCCGCATTTATTTGGTCAATGCCTTATATATGTACGTCGCCGCCGCCGTTTTGCTCATCGCCCTTTTTGAATTGTTTTCGCCCTACATTTACCTGCTCGGGCAAGACGCACAGGTTACGGAACTGATTGAGATTTACGCGCGCCTGATTTTTTATTCCGCTGTTTTTCAGACGATTTCATTTGTTCTTTTGCAATACATTGAGGCACTCGGACATTCAAAAATATCCATGTATGCAAACCTCGCCGGCAATGTTGTAAATATTTTTTTCAATTATTTGTTAATTTTTGGCAACTTTGGTTTTCCCGAACTCGGTATCGCAGGGGCAGGTTGGGGTACGCTTATTGCCAAATTTTTTATGTTGGTTATTCCGATATTGTCTTTGATGTACAATAAAAAATTGTCAAAATTCAGCCTTTCGGCAAAAGATTTTATCCCCGATTGGGAAGCTTCCAAAAAATTGATTCACATAGGTTTCCCCATCGGTCTGCAAATGCTTTTTGAGAGCGGTTTTTTTGCCGTTGCTGCTATTTTGGCAGGTCAAATCAGCGCGGCAGCCGCCGCTTCGCATCAAATTGTGTTGACCCTTTCCGTCGTTACCTACATGGCTGTTTCGGGACTCGGGCAAGGGGCTACAACGCATCTTGCGAACATGATAGGCTTTCATTTTTTTGGGGAAATCAAACGAGCCGGCACAATCGCCCTTTTGTTGGCGATTTTTGTGATGACTTTTGCGTCAATATTTTTTATCATTTTCAAAGCCGAATTACCGCTTATTTTTTTGGCTTCCGATGACGCAAATGCCGCCGAAATTGTGAGTTTATGTGCAGGAATCATGTTTTACGTCGCCTACTATCAAATTGCGGACGGGACACAAGTTGTGGCTATCAATTTGCTGCGCGGCATGCAAGATGTTAAAGTGCCGACTTTGATTTCTTTGCTCGCATATTGGGGCATAGGACTGACAGGTTCGTGGTTTTTTGGATTACAAAACGGCATGGGACTTGCCGGCATTTGGCTCGGTTTGACCATCGGCTTATTGAGTTCTTCATTATTGTTGATTTGGCGTTTTTACGGACAATGTAAAAAATTGAGCAAATTGGGTTTAAAAAAGCAAGTTGCCGAACTGTGAAAAAATTTTTGCTTAAAGTAAGAACTTATTCCCTTTCGATTCATCATTTTGTACTTTTTTGCTGCACGATTTTCTAAAATCGTGCAGCCGAATCGGAATTTTACTCATTATTTCACTACTTTCGCCGTTGATTTGTGTCTTCACTGACGACTTCATGATGCGGAAGGTTTTTGTCGCTTGCGATGACACAAGCAAAGACTAAAAGTTTAAAACATTGTATATCAGCCGTTTGTGAATAAACCAACAAAGGCTGAGAAATAACGCCAACAAGGGCTGAGAAATTATTTATTCTCGACTCCTTTTAGTAGGTCTTATTTTTGCAGTGTCGTTTCACCGGAGCAATTTGTTTGCAAAATGAATTTTTGTCTTTTTTTTCTACCTTTGCGCAACCGAAAACCGAATCTTTTTCGTTGTTTTTTTGCGGAAAAGCAAAAATTAAAGTCAAAAAATCGCTCCTCATGAAACAAATTTTTATTTTTACATTAGTCGTTTTGATTCTTTTTTTTGTTGCACAAAAATTTTACGGAAAAATCAGCCTTATTACCGCAACGCGCGTCAGCATCAATTACGGCGATGAAATTGATAAAATTACAGCAAAAAAAGGGCTGCCTGCCGAGTATTTTAAAGCACTGATTGCGTTGGAATGTTCGGGCGAAAAACCGCCTAAAAGCAGATTTGAAAAACACGTTTTTGAGGATTTGAAGAAATTGAAGAACGGAAAAATTAAAAAATTCGGCAAATTGACCCAAAAAAAAGTCAGTCGTTTGTCCGAAAATGAACTCAAACAATTAGCAACCTCTTGGGGTGCTTTGCAAGTTATGGGTTATCATGCTTTTGAAGAAGGTAAAAGTATAGACGTTTTAAAAAATGACCTCGCCTTTTCGGTAGATTGGTGCGAAAAAACTTACGGCTATTACCTTTTGAAAAGAGATTTTAAAAATGCCTTTCATTTGCATAATACGGGCAGATTGCACCCGAAATGGGGCTTTGCACGCACGCATGACCCTTTTTATGTCAATAAAGGAATTTCTTACGCGGGACATTTCGGCAATGAATAATTTTGATAAAATGACTAAAAATAAAAGCATTAAATTTTACGCCCGACGATTTTTTACGCCCGAAGAATTATCCGAATTTTTTGGTGCATTAGCTTGGGAGTCAGCAAAGTATAGCGATTTGGCTGCGAAAGCTTTGGCAAACTCCGACAGTGTTTTCTGTGCTTATTCGGGCGAAAAACTTGTCGGATTAATGAATGGTATTACGGACGGAGCGATGTGCGTGTATTGTCATTATTTGGCAGTTCACCCTGACTTTCAAGGCGCGGGAATCGGCGGAAAATTGACAGATATGTTTTTAGAAAACTACAAAAATATCCCCGTTAAAGTTTTGGTAGCAAGTGCGACTTCTGTTGATTTTTATCAAAAAAAGGGTTTTTTTGTACTGAAAAGCGGTATTTCGATGTATCACAGCACGATTATTAAGCCGGATTGATTTTTTGAATAATTTTCTGAAAAATATTTTTCAAAAACATTTCGCGAAAAAAATAAACAAATTAAAAAAAAGTTTATTTTTGCCTCATAAATGTAACACAGACTTCAGTCTGTGCGCTTAATTTCCGCGCTCCGAAGGGAATTACACCTAAGGATTTCAAAAAACATATAGGGTGTAATTTCCTTAGGGGTGCAGAAATCAAATACCCACAAAAAATTTTTCGCGAATGAAATTTTTTATACATGGAAAAAACAAAGGAAAAAGAGCTTACGAAATATGAAGTTCTTACCGCAAAAAACGAGGAAGCATTGCTCGGCGGAGGACAAAAAAGGATTGATGAGCAACATAAAAAAGGAAAACTTTCTGCGCGCGAACGTATTGAGTTGCTTTTAGATGCCGGCTCTTTTGAAGAAATCGGACGTTTTGTCATGCACCGATGCAAAGATTTCGGTTTAGAAAAAGAACATTATTTGGGCGACAGTGTCGTAACCGGCTACGGAACGGTCAATGGGCGTTTGGTCTATGTTTTTTCGCAAGATTTTACGGTTTTCGGCGGCTCGCTCTCCGAAGCACACGCCGAAAAAGTGTGCAAAATCATGGATTTAGCGATGAAAAACGGTGCTCCGGTCATTGGTTTAAATGATTCAGGCGGTGCGCGTATTCAGGAAGGTGTTGTTTCTTTAGCCGGCTATGCCGATATTTTTTATCGCAATACATTGGCTTCAGGTGTTGTGCCGCAAATTTCGGCGATTATGGGACCTTGTGCCGGCGGCGCGGTTTATTCGCCTGCCATTACGGATTTTATCACGATGGTCGAAAACACTTCTTATATGTTTGTAACCGGTCCGAACGTCGTGAAAACCGTTACGCATGAGAGTGTAACGTCGGAAGAACTCGGCGGAGCGGCTACTCACGGCGGGAAAAGCGGTGTTTCGCACATTTCTTTTTCCAATGAATTGGAATGTATCACCGGAATCAAAAAATTGCTCAGCTACATTCCGCAAAATTGTGAAGAAATAACGCCTTATTTCCCCTACGAATCAGGCAACGAAGCGCGCCCGAAATTGAATGAAATCGTTCCCGACGACGCAAACAAGCCTTATGATATGCGTGAAGTGATTGAGGAAACGATTGACGGAGAAAGTTTTTTTGAAATTCACAAAGAATACGCACAAAATATTATTGTCGGTTTTGGGCGTTTGGCGGGGCGCAGCATAGGCATTGTTGCGAATCAACCTGCACATTTGGCAGGTTGCTTGGATATTAATTCGAGCAAAAAAGCGGCGCGTTTTGTGCGTTTTTGTGATGCTTTTAACATTCCTTTGTTGGTTTTTGAGGACGTTCCGGGATTTTTGCCCGGTACTGACCAAGAATGGAACGGCATTATCACGAACGGCGCGAAATTGCTGTATGCCTTTTGCGAAGCGACTGTTCCCCGTGTTACGGTCATCACGCGCAAGGCTTACGGCGGTGCGTATGATGTGATGAACTCAAAACACATCGGCGCGGACATGAATTACGCTTGGTTTACGGCAGAAATTGCCGTCATGGGCGCAAAAGGAGCTGCCGAAATTATTTTCAGAAAAGAAATTGCGGAATCGGCTGATAAAGAGGCAAAATTGCAGGAAAAAGTTGACGAATACAACCGAAAATTTGCCAACCCTTACCGCGCGGCGCATCGCGGCTATGTTGACGAAGTCATTGAGCCTTCGCAAACGCGCAAAAAATTAATCAATGCGTTTAAAATGCTTGAAAATAAGGCAGATAAATTGCCCAAGAAAAAACACGGAAATATTCCGCTTTGATTTTTCAAACTGACCGTCGGCTTCTTGCCGGCAAAATTTTGTTTTTCCATCGGCAAGAAATCGACGGCACAGTTTTGGCTTTTTTGGGTGCATAAACATTTTAAAAATCGCAAAAATTTGCGGTACTATTTTTGAAGAACCGAGCAAAAAAAATGCAGGGTTTTGGCAATCTGTTTGAAGAATACATTATGAATACGCCTCTCAGCGAGCAACTTTCGGCTTTTTTGGATAATGAAGAGCTTGAAAATTTTATTAAAACTGCTTACGATTTTTTGCGTGAGCGCGACAAAAATCTGACTCAAATTTTGCTGACTCAAAAAGCTCGTTTGCAGGAGATTGAAGGAGAAATTTTGACCGGACAACTGCAAGATGACAGTTTGCGCGAAGCACTTGCGCACGTGCGCGGAACTTTGTCCTATATTTTGGCGCAAATTCGACAACTGTAAGGAGCATTTTTTTGCAGCAAGACAAAAAATTCCGGCGGGAAAAAATACGGCAGAAAAATGAATGATATGAAATTTATTTCGGAGCTGAGCAAAAAAAAGTTGGCTTTTATCGGCTCACGGGTTCAGGCGGGTGCGTTGACGGGCTTAGCGGCAGGCGCGGGAATGTTTTTTTTTACGGGCTTTGACGGTTTGTTGTTGTTTCGCTTTTTTTTAGGCGGTGGCTTGATTGGTTTTTCTGTCAGTGTGGCAGACCGTTATTTTCTTTTGGAAGAGCTTGCGGATAAGATTTTTTTCTATGCGCTTTTGCTGCGCAGCCTAATTTTTGCGGTTTTGATTTACATGTGCGTACATTTTGCTTCCGCGATTGCGGAAAGTATCCTCAATGACACGCTTCTTGCCGATATTTATTTGACCAATATGCAAAACGGTTTCGCCGGATTTTGGGCGATTTTTTTTGCGGCTTTGCTCGGCGCGAGCGGTTTAATGTTGGCGCGCCTCACGGGTTTTGAGTGGTTGACGGGGTATTTTATCGGGCGTTACAGGTTTCCGACAAAAGAAGAACGAATTTTTTTGCAAATCAATCTTGATGCGGAATCGGTCGGCAAGCCTGACAACAGCGAACTTTGTCTGCTTTTGCAAGATTTTTATTTCGATATCAATGAGCCGATTGTGCTTTCGGAGGGCGAAATTTATCAATGTCGGGACAGCGAACTCATTGTAACATGGGTTTTGTCCGGTCCGAAAGCTAATTATCGCGCGATTGAGTGTTACGTTATGATGCGCGAAAAATTGGCAGACCGAGCGGCGCATTATGAGCGAAAATTCGGTTTTGCGCCGAACATAAAATGCGGTATTCATGCGGGAGAGGTATATACCGCTTGGGTGGGCGACACGAAAAAAAGTTTAATTTTCAGGGGCGACACTCCGCACATAACTTCCCGAATACAAGCGGTTTGTAATTTACATCACGCCTCTTTGTTGGTTTCTTCCGATTATTATGATGCCGTAAAAATGCCGCGAGAATTTAACATCATCAAATTGCCGGCATTGAGTTTTAAGGGGAAATCCCTGCCTGTTTCGGTGCTGAAAATCGAGAGTTTATGATGCTGTGTCCTTATTTTTGTAGCTTTTTAAACGAGTGCTGCGCGGCACGGTAGTTTCAAAATAAAATTGAGTTCCTGTTTTATTTCCTTTTGACTCATCATTTCATACTTTTTTTGTACCACGATTTTCCAAATCGTGCAGTAGAATTGGAATTGATAAAAATGACGCAAATAATTGCGAAAAATCAAGCGTTTCAAATGGAATCCTAATTTCCTTTTTTCATATCTGTCCACATCTTTTCAATAGGAAAAAAATGAAGTTGCATTTTATTGCGCGCCTCCAAAAATATCATAATTGACAAAAAAAACACATGAACGTAACAAAAGCAAACAAATTTCTTGCAGGCTTAAAGAATAGTTTACACAATCATAAGCCGTTTTACAAGGCAATAAAGCACTTTAAGCCCTAATTTTGCAGCGGCAAATTAAAGCCCTTCAAAATGAAAATCACTTTACTTACTTTCCTTTTATACGCAACTTTTTTTTTCCCTTGTTTTTCGCAAACGCCGCTTTCTCCGGGTGATATTGTTGTAATCGGAATCAAAACGAACACTTCTACGCAAGCCGGCAATGATGCTGTTAAATTACTGACAATGAAAGACTTAACTTGCGGCACTACGTTTGTCGTAACGGACAATAACCGCAGAAACAACGGCACATGGTTTTGCAACAGCGACGAATTTGCCTTCGAAATTACGGTTAACGCGAAAGTTTTGGCAGGAAGCGTTATTTACATTGACACCGAAAATTCGGGCGGAAGCATCACAAGTTCGTCCGGAAGCTTATCAAAAATTTCTTTGGACGGCGATTGGGGTACAAATTTCGGTTTTAACTCCGGCGGCGACAACATTATCATTTTGCAAGGGGCAAGAGCTGCGCCGAATTTCGTTTTTGCTTTGCGACACGTCGGTACTTTTGCGTCAGGAGGCGATTGCACAAACAAAAACAATTCCGCCCTTCCTGCCGGTTTGCTGCTCGGTTCAAGTGCCGTACAAATGGCTTCAAGCCAAAATCAATGGCACTACAACTGCTCCGCAAGCACATCAGGCACTCGCGCAAGCCTGCTCGCCGCCCTTTGCAATAACGCAAATTGGACAAGCACGGGCGGACAAACATGGGGCGCAGGCACTTGCAATTTCAGCATCACAGATGCCTACACGCCCGACGGGGTCATAGGCATCACGGGAGCAGGCTGCGGCTGCCTTTCGGGTTGCGACCTCTCCGAAATAGGCGGTCCCGACTGCGGCGGCGGCGTTTCCGGCTCCTGCGCCTCAAAAGATTTTTTCACGGATATTGAAGTTCCCGCCGGTTGCACATACCATGTGCGCGCAAGCATGAGAAGTTGGAATGCAAGCTGTTCCGCTGCCGGCGCAGATGCCGACAACAACCTGCGCGTAGATGACATTACGGGCGTAAAATCACCGCTTACCGGTATGTCAAACGCAAATTTAACCGACAATTTTACGCTCACCGGACCGGGCACGATTCGCGTTTCGGGACGGTCGAATCGAGCAGACGAAATCATCGCCTTTTGGGTCATCGGCGCGCCTTGTGCAACTTGCGACTACAACATTTTGCCCGTTGATTTGCTTTCAATTTCTGCCGAAGCAGACGAAAACGCCGTCATTTTGCGTTGGAAAACCGCAAGTGAAGAAAATAATGCCTATTTTGACATCGAAAAAAGCTTTGACGGAAAAAATTGGGCTTTTGTGAACCGTGTCAACGGCGCGGGAAATTCCGCTAAAACAAAAAATTACGCAGTTTTTGATTACGAACCTGCTGCCGGCACATCTTATTATCGTTTAAAACAAGTTGATTTTGACGGAAAATTTTCGTATTCTAAAACTGTCAGCGTGCATTATATTTCCCAAAAAATCAATCTCGAATGTGAAATATACGGCAATAAAACCTATCTTTGGGTACATTCGCCTCAAATTCAGGAACGCGGAATAATTGCTGTTTTTGATGTTCAGGGAAAAGAAATTTTCAGAAAGGAAGAAACGTTGATTGCGGGAAAAAATTCTTTTGAATTTGACCTATCAAAAGGTGTATTTTTATTTGTCGTGAACACCGGCAATGAAACTTTGACAAAGAAAATTTGGCGTTCCGAGTAATTTTTTGCAGCCGATATGTATTAATTTCGGCATGATTTGTATTTTTTCAGCCCAATTTTCACTGCGCTTTTGTTGATTGCATTCTCACAAACGACTGATAAGCAATGTTTTATATTTTATTTATAAACGACAGTAGAATTAAAAAATCGTAACTATTTAGCCGGTTTGCCCAAGAATGCAGCGCGAACTTTTGCTTGCGAGCTTACCATTCGCTTGTTGCAGGATACGCTCCTCCAAACCGCAAGCTAAAGTTCGCGATACACGCCGGCTAAATAGTTACAAAAATCATGTAAATTTCGTGCTTTAGAAAACGAAAAAATAAGTAAAAATCAATTTTTTTTCGTAAATTGCCGTCCTAAATCCGAGTTCTATGAAAAATATACTTTTATTCTTGTCAGTATTCTTTTTTGCGGCTTTGTCCTCAATGCCCGCGAAAGCACAAACTGACGAAAATTTTAAAACCGCTGTTGAGCTTTTGGATAAGGGCGACTTTACGGAGGCGATTCCTTTTTTGACCAAAAGTATCGAATCGAATCCGAGTTTTGATGCGCCTTATTACCACCGTGCTTTTGTTTATGCCAATATGAATAAATTTGAATTGGCTTTACAAGATATTACCGAAGTGATTCGGCTCAAACCCGAAAACGGGGCATTCAAAATTATCAAAGGGCAATATTTGGTCAAACTTGCGCGTTACACAGACGCAAAACCGATTTTGGAAGAGTGTTTGAAAACAGATGTGTCGAATTCTGAACTTTATTTGCTGCTTGCGGTTTGTAAAAAAAATCTGAACGAAACGGACTTTTGTACGTCTTTGCAAAATGCAAAAAAATTCGGCAATCAAGAAGCTGACGAATTATTGAAAAGTTGGTGTCAATAAAACCAATTTTACCCTTAAAATTCCCCTTCTCGGTGCTTTTTTGCACCTTTGGGGATTTTTTTGTGGCAGAAAAGACCTGTTTTAATCCAAAAATTTCAAACTTTATGTTGTGTCATTCGTTATTTTTTGCTTTCATTTTAAATTTTTTTTACATGCTTTTGCCGATGTCAAGCATAGATGAGATTAGAAAAAATTATATAAAAGCCGTTGAAAATCAAAGCATTACGGAGGAAATGTTGGAAGAATTGAGTGCGGGCGAGCCGCAAAGCGCGCTTTTTTTGGCTTACAGGGGAGCTTTTGAGGGTTTGATGGCAAAACATGTATTTAACCCCTACAAAAAACTTTCCTATCTCGGCAAATCCAACAAAACACTTGAAAAAGCAGTCAGTTTGAAGCCTAAAAGTGTGGAAATCAGGTTTTTGCGATTTTCCATGCAGCATTATTTACCCGAATTTTTGGGGCAAAGTAAAGAGCTGACGGTCGACCGCCTTGCTATTCTTCAAAATATCAATTCTGATGCCGAACTGCCTGCCGATGCCAAAACGGTCGTTTGCCGCTTTTTAATAGACAGCAAAAGGTGCACCGCTGCCGAGGCAGAATCCTTGAAAGAACTTTTGAAAAAATAATTGCTGAAAATCGAAATTGATTGAAACGCCTTTTAGGGTATTTTTTTGCAAAAAAGCACCAATAAACAGGCGTTTTCGCAAACAAAAGGCTAAGCTGCATTTTGTTTTAGCTTATTAGCTAAAAATTATTCCTTGTTCATTGCTAAAACTGCCTCAATTTTTTCGGCATCAGAAATTTTGGAATAAACACTGACCATTGCCAACGTTTTATAGCCCAAAAGTTTTGAGAGCAAATAGGGGTCAAATCCTCTTTTGAGGGCGAGCATCGCAAAAGTATGCCTTGATGAATGAAAATTAAGGTTTTCTTTTACTCCCACCGCGAGCAAATATTTTTTCAAAATGCGGTTAAATCGGCGATTTATCGAACGTTCATCAACGTCTTTTTCATGCAAAAATTCAAAAATATAATCAAAATTCTTGTCCTTACATTCTTCCATACGCTCGGCAACAATGCCCTTTGCTTCCTTAAAAAAAGGAATAAATTCTAAGTTTTGTTTTTTTCCGAGTTCATTGTCGTACATATAACCGAGCACGGTTTTGTCTTTGTATTTTTTTTCGACAATATCCGAAAATTTTAAACGCACAAGGTCGCTCCATTTCAGCCCCGTAAATGATGCAAAAAGAAACAGAGCTCTGATTTGTTTGAAAGGTAAATCAACAGGGGTTTGCAACAGTCTAATCAATTCATTTTCAGAGAGATAAACTCTTTCCGTTTCGTCCAAACTCGGGCGCGGAATATCTTCGGGATTGATTTTGTCGAAAGGAGTTTCGGTAATAATTCTTTTTCGCGCAGCCTCTTCAAAAGTGAGATGCAAGGCTTTAATGTATCCGAAAACAGTCTGTTGTTTCACTTTTTCTTCCATAAAAAGGCGAAATTGATGCACTAAATCGGCATTCCATTTCTTCCAATCATGTTCTCCCGCAAGAAATTTTTTGAGATGCGCACGCATGCTGCGAAGATTGGCATAGCTGCTTTTTTCTTTTGCAAGAGCGTCAATGAAAGCAATAATATCTTCTTCGGGTGTTCCGAGTTCTTCCTTAATAAAGGCTTTTTTTCTTCCTTTTCTGCCGTCAGAAGCAATTTTGGGTTTTTCCGACGGTTTTTTTTCTACCTTTTCGGCAACTTCCGCCTTGCTTTTTTTTGCCATGTCAATTTTATTTAAGATTGCGACGGCAAATATACTTCATTATTTTTCAAAAGGAAAGATTTGCGCAGATTTATTGTGAAAAAATGAGGGCACCCGGCTGTCGTTTGTTGGATACAAATTAAAGCTAAAAAATTGTATAACAGCCGTTTATAGATACACAAAACGGCTGCGGGAAGAATTTAGGCTGTTCAAATTAATAAACTTTTACTGCCAACGATTCTTCCCCAAAGGTCTTTTTTGCCCTTCAAAAATAGTGTCTTCACAAAATTGTTAAGATTCGGAACTCAAATCCTCGTTTTTCATGCCTTCTTGCGGGTTTTCAAGAACGGCAGTTTGAGGTTCGGTTTTTATGCGGCTCATACTGTCGCGCTCAAAAGCTTCAAAAAGCACTAAAAGTACCGAAAGCAGCAAAGGTCCGACGACCAAACCGATAATACCGAAATATGTCAAACCAAAAGTAAGCCCAATCATGGTAACAATCGGGTGAATGTCGCCCATTTTTTTAGAAATAAACATGCGCATTAAGTTGTCCGAATTGGTAACGACGAGCCAACCGTAAATTAACATTCCGCCGCCGCCGACCATGCGCCCTTCCGCAATCGCTATCAAACCGGCAGGAAGCCAAATCAAAGGTGTGCCGACAAAGGGAATAAATGAGAGAAAAAAGCCCACAACACCCCAAAAAAAGGCATCTTCAAAGCCAAAAATTAAAAAGCCGATGCTCAAAAGTGCGGCTTGCGCGAGGGATATAATGCCTTGTCCCAAAACATACGTGTTGACCGTATTTTTAAATGCTTTTGACAATTCTTCGCGCGTTTGCTCATTGAACGGCAAATATTTTTGAAATCCTGAAATTACCTGCGTGTCATTTGCGAGCAAATAGTAAAAAATAAAATAGGCAATGCCTAAGCCGACAAAAATATCAATCGTTCCGGAAAGCAGTGAAGGAAACAGATTTGATGCCCAAGAAGCCGTTGCTTCCGCAATTTTCGGCACATATTCATTGATGTCTATCGAATAATCTATTGCCAAATAATTGTATTGTTCAACAAAAACTTTAGCCTTATTATATACTTCGATTAAATTTTCGGTTCTTTTACTGTAATAAATAATTTTTTGTGTCAGCATCAAACTGAGCAAAAAAAACGGTATAACCACCAAAAAAACAGATAAAAGTAAAACCGTCAAAGCCGCCCAACAGTCAGAAAAACCTTTTTTTCTAAACCATAAATTCATGTCCCGAAACATTGCATACAATATGAAACAGCCGAAAAATGACCCGACATAAGTAATCATTGTCCACGATAAAAACAGGGCAAGTCCGACCAAGAGCACTATCAACAAATATCGCCTTTGTTTTTCGGAATAAATATTCATATTGTTGTTATTTAAGGGTTTATGTGCTGCAATTACATCGCAGATGAGCAGCAAGATACAAAAAAAAATTTTGAACTAAAAAAATTTAATTTTTTTTGACAAAGATTGAAGTCAAAATCGGGAGAGAGAAGCATTCATCAAAAAATACAATATTTTGCAAGCCGGCTAAACAGTTTCATTTTTTTGATAAAAGGGTGCTTATTTATTTCAAAAAAAATTTTCATTTTTAACATTTTATTTCCCAAATTATGCAACCTAAAAAATGAAACACCGTTAAAATGATAAAACAACAATTAAGGAGAATAAAACTATGAAGCGATTTTTTTTGATTTTCACTTTTTTTGCCTTTTTTTTAATTTCTCATTTCGGATTTTCACAAGAAAATTTGTTCGGACAAGAGTTTAAAGTAACGAAACGAACTAAATTAGACTTTTGTCGTGAAGCCGACGGCGGTTGGCGTTTTGAAACGGGAAAAATTGAAACGGAAAAAAATGAACCTGTTGTCCTTGTGTTCTTTGCCGAATCCAAAGACGGACAGTGGGTCAAAAAAAACCTGCGTTCCGATAAAAACGGTGAGGTTAAAATTGGGGTAGAAGGTTGCGATTTGACGGGCAGATACGTTTATTACGCCTATTATGCAGATGATAAAATGTTTCAGCACCCGAGTATTCGCGAACTTCTCGCCGTTAATGGTTATATGCCGTAAAATTAAAAAGAAGCAAAGTCTTGATAATTAATTGTTTGTGCAAATATTTATGCAACCGCCTTTGTTGGTGTCTAATTTGTACCGACACAGATGATTTTAATTTTTTTAAAAGAACTTTGCGTAAAACCTGAATTTCAAAAACTGTACGCACCCTGCAAGATATTTTGTTTTGCAGGGTTATTTTTTTTGCATGATTTTTGTAAAAAAAAATAAAATTCCAATTCAGATGAAACATCAACATTCAATTTTATTCACGACGCTCATGATGACTTTTTTGCTCAAGCTTTTCGGTTGTGCAACACCGCCGCCTCCGCCCGAAAAACGTTTTGCCGACGAAGTGCCGGTCGGAAAATTTGACATTCCGAAGCATACACTCACGCTGCCGCCTTACACAAAGCCAGAAGTGTTAAAAAGTTTTGCTAAAAGCGAGAATATTTTCCCGTTCACGATTTATGACCACAAAGCTATTTTCTTCTTGGCAAAAGACGAAGAGAATTTATATATGTGCATGGACGAAAACGAGGCTCTCAAAAAAGATGAGCCGGAAGAAGCCGAAAAAAGAAAACCGTATTTAGGCATTTCTGCTATTGATTTGAAAACAAAGTCAATCAAATGGAGAATCCCGCATGACGACAAAGAAACAAACGCAAACGGAGAAGGGGGCATTTTGTCCGCCGGCAGCCCGCGTATTTTCGGCAACAACATCATCGTTTTTAAGTCCAATTACGGCGCAAAACCCTACGGTTTGGTGCGAAATGTGTGCATTATTGACAAAAAAACCGGAAAAGTAATCAAAACGGAAAACGGCAAAGAAGACAAAGGATTTACGGACATCGAAAATAAATACCTTGTCAGGCAGGTCAGCAAAAAGGGTATAGACCTTTTAAACCCGAAAGACGGCTCAACTATTTTTTCTTACACTATGCCCGAATTTGCAATAAAGGACGGCACGGAGGTTTTTTCATTACTTTCCGATGAGCTTCTCTATTATTACGGTTCGGATACAAACAAGTTTCGCTACGACATCATGCAAGAGACAGACGGCAAAATCATTGAAACTGTCGAATTTGACAGAAAAGAAACCGGCAAAATTTATATGGCATTAAAGGCTATTGACGAAAATTATCTGTATTTCCAAGCCTCATACTGCGGAACGTCAGGCTTTGATGTGCGTCCGGCTGATTGCGAAAGTGCCGATTTAAAGTTTGACCGCAAAAGCAGAAAAGTTGTTATGCGGAGTGAATACTACAAATAATTAAGTAATTGGACAATTTAAAGGTGCAATTTAGGTACAAGAAATTTTAGTTCTTGAGGCGTTTTTGCATCAAACCTATAAGGTTTTAAAAACCTTATAGGTTTAAACTTTAATTTTGGCTGATTACTTAATAAGGCTGTAGTTCTAAAAAACGCCCTGAGATTTACTAAAAATCTTAGGGCGTTTTTTTTATTTTTTTTGGTAAGCCAAGAGATTATTTAAGGGTGGATTTTTCAAAAACCAAAATAAAATATTGCCTTTTTTGACTTTCATTAGAACAAATACTGCCTTTTTCTTGCGTTTGTAAATTTTTCTTCAAAAGTGTGATTTATTATGCAAAGCGAATATTTTTTTTTGAATTTTTTTTTACTTTTGCTTGTATTTTGTTTATTAATCATTAAATTTTTTTACTAATGATAAAATTTATTTGGCTGTGTTTTTTGATGATTTTACTAACATACTGCTTACCAATGAACGTATTAGGGCAGAATGTCAGTGAAAATCAGTTCCCTGCGTCGTATGACAACCCTCAAAAAATTAAGATTTTTGAGCAAAAGGGACGTAATGTAAGTTTTTGGTTCGGATTGGAAGATTTGACCTCAAATCTTTATGAACGAGCGTTTTTAACGACAGTGTTAGAAACGAAGGCAGGTTTTATTAATAATTATCCTGCCAAAAGCACATATCGCCTTTCGATTTTTACTTTCGAGGGAGACAATATTGACGAAAAAACTATCATTGTTTGGATTGAGGAGGCATTGAAATATATGTCGGAAATTAAAGCCAAAAGTACGACTGACAATTATTCCGGAAATCTTAAAAGGGAAGTTCACCATTTGAGGCAGAAGTAAAACTTTTGCTGTTTTTTTTTAATTTAAACTCTGAAGAACCATGAAATTATTTTCTACAATTTTTTTGACACTGCTTATATTAATGTGTCATATTGCCTCATTTGCCCAAGTCTATACAATGCCGGCCGGCACCAACACTGTTTCCGCTTGCGTCGGTTCTTTTCAAGATTCGGGCGGTTCGGGTTCTGATTACGGCAGCAACGAATCACGCACATATACGATTTGTCCGTCCGTTGCGGGACAGGTTGTTTCGGTATCTTTTACTGACTTTGATACAGAATCCGGCTACGATTATTTGTACATCTATAACGGCAATTCTACGGCAGCACCGCAGTTTGCAGGCTCTCCATTTTCCGGCAGCGGCACAATTGACAACACCGTTTTCACGTCTTCAGCAGCAAACGGTTGTTTGACTTTTCGATTTACTTCTGACGGCTCATACAATTATGGCGGTTGGATAGCCGAAATTCGTTGCGGTTGTCCTGTATTTGACCTCACAGGAGTCGGCTTGGCGGCTTGCAGCGGCGCAGCCCCAATGACTTTCACTTTAAACGGCACACTTACTCATCAAGGCGGAAGCGGAAACCTGCAATTATTGATGAACGGAAGTCCGCTCGGCGCAGCTTTTCCCTATACGGCAAGTCCTATGGCAATTTCACGTCCCGGCATGACATACTCGCCTCCGGCACCCTTTATCATTTCGGCAGAAGACACCGGCAATCCGACTGCTTGCAGAAGTGCTTCAACAGTTTTGGTAAATGCAGGAAACGATATCACTCTTGGTTGCGGTATTACAACTGCGAGTTTAACAGGTTCCGGTCCCGGCACATGGACATTTGTCAGCGGACCCTCAACGCCGACGATTGTTACGCCCGGCAGCGGCACAACGAACGTTACGGGTATGACAAATGCGGGAACCTATATTTTACGGCGAACCAATACAGTCAGCGGCTGTACTTTGTATGACGATGTTGTCATCACAAAACCGGATTGCATCACAATGACAAATGCTACGCACAATACTTGCTCCGGAATACTGTTAGACCCCGGCGGAACAGGAAATTACGCAAATTCTTTGACTCGCACGACCGTAATTTGTCCGACGGGCGGCAGTAGTGCGCAGTTGTATTTCACCCAATTTAATACGGAATACGATTATGATTTCGTTACCATACACGACGGCAACTCGGCTGCCGCGCCCGTTATCGCAAGTTGGTCAGGGACGGAAGGCTTGGGACAGTTCGTCAGCGCAACCAACGCTACCGGCTGTTTGACAGTCGTTTTTACATCAGACGGAAGTACAGTCATGTCCGGCTTTCAAGCCGACATATCTTGTGCTTGTCGGATAAGTATCAATTCGGTTACGCCCTCTGCATGCACAGGGACACCTACAAACACCTATAACTTAGCCGTTAATTTTTCACACGGCGGCGGGGGAAGCGGCGTACAAGTTGCCGTCAATGACGTTTGGGTTACGGGCGTGATACCTTATGCTGCTTCTCCGCAAACTATTAATTTGACAGGGCTGACGCACAGCACCTCAGACCCTTTGGTCATTAAAGTAGTTGATGCAAGCACCGGCGCAACTTGTTTTTCTTCCTATACGATTGTGAATGCCGGTCTTAACAGCAAAGAAGCGGTTTGTTCGCCGTCAGGCTCAACCACTTTGACAGCGGCAACGGCAGGCACATGGAGTTTGGCTTCTGCGCCCGGCGGCGCAACTGTCGTTATCGCAACACCAGGCGGATTGACCACCAATGTAACGGGACTGACGGTGCTCGGCGATTATGTCTTTAATCGCACGGCTGTTTTGGGCGGTTGTACTTTTCGGGACAGAATTACCGTGTCGGTAGTGAATTGTTTGAACACATCTTCGCCTGATATTGCCGGACAATGTACGGGCTATATCGCAAGTCATCCGACCTATCCGACAATCAATTATGCGAATAACTACAATGAGAACATTGTGCTTTGTCCGCCTGCAGGCAGCGTTATGCAAGTAACTTTTACAAATATCGACCTCAATGCTACCGATGATAATGATTTGATTGATGTGTATTTTGCCAACTCCGCCGGAGGCACACCGATTTATACACTGAACAGAAATGACAACGGGCGCACATATTCATTTGCCTCAACAAGTGCCGACGGTTGCATAACCATACGTTTCAGAACAAACAACGCAAACAGAGGACAAGGATTTCTTGCCGAAATTTCATGCAGAAATGAAGACAACGTCGTTCGTTCCCCTTCATGTGCAGGCGCACCCGGTTTGTGTATGGACGGAAATAACTATTTTGCCTCAGGAACGGCTGCAGGAACGGGAATCACGGGTATTCCGATGGGCTGCGCAACCCCGCAAGGTCCGTCTTTCTTCTACTTTCAGGCGAGCAAAACAGCCAACTTGGAATTTACCATCACACCTACCTCCATGCCGGGTGCTTCTCCTTTTGAAAGCGGTTCGGATTTCGATTATGCGGTTTGGGGACCTTTTACAAGCTTAGATGCCATTCCCTGCCGTACTACACCGCCGAACAATGCCGGAATGGGCACACCTTCGCGATGCAATTTTGCAGTAGCAAAAGGAGAAACCGGACTCAGTGCCGCCGGAGTCAACACTTCTGAAGGTGTCGGCGGTATACTTTGGTGCACGCCGATGCCCGTCATTTCCGGCAGTTATTATGTTATCATGGTTGATGACTATTCACGCAGCGGCTTAGGTTTTAACATTTCATCATCAACACCCGACATTACGAATTGCAGTGTAATTTTGCCGGTGGAATGGTTAAATTTTGATGCCGAAATATTCGGAGAAAATAACCGAATTTTTTGGAATACTGCCTCAGAACGCAATAACTCATTTTTTGAAATCGAAGCTTCAACCGACGGTGAAAAATTTGAAGTTATCGGTCGAATCGAAGGCGGAAAAGGGCGGTACTCATTTATCCACGAAAATCCGCAAAGTATGGTCTATTACCGCGTCGGGCAAATTGACACGGACGGTACGAGCACCTATACACGCATCGCAAGCGTCAAACGCGAGGCAAAATTTTTCGGCAGCTTGGCTTGCAAACCGAATCCGACCAAAGGAATTACCGAAATTTCTTTTGATTTGAGCCAAATAAGCGAGGTTCGTGTGGAAGTGTATTCGACAACGGGCGTAAAAGTTTTGGAAAAAATTTCCGAAGGTACGATTGGAGTCAATCAAACAGAGATTGACCTCACTAACTTTCAATCGGGAATGTATTTGCTTCGCATCTCAAGTGATGAAGGTTTGATGACGGCAAAACTTATCAAAGACTAAGAAACCTCTGCCTTTGTTTGTATCCTCACAAGCGACTTGCTTTGCAAGGGAAAAAGTCGCTTGTGAGGATACGAGCGACGGCGGGCAAATCACAACGAATTTTGTTCGAATACTTAACAGAAAGCTGCATTATCTAAAAATGTTTTACTTTCCGTAAGTTTTCTCGCGTAAAAACAAACCGAGCGAGCGCGTGTCAGAAAATTCTGCAATTTTTTCGGGAGAAATAGCCTCACGAACCGTAATTTTGATGCTTTTATTTCGTTTGTTATGAAATTCACGCACAAGCCAAGCCGTGCGCAACACAGGGTTAATTTTGCCGAGAAAATGAAAAAAGCCGGAATTTTCGCCGTGAAAAAAAATCGGAATCACGGGCACTTTTGCTTTTTGAATAATTTTTAAGGCACTTTCTTGCCATTCTTTGTCCATAATTCCTTCCTGACCTTTGTAAAAAGTAGACACTTCGCCTGCCGGAAAAATGCCGACAGGATGCCCTTCGCGCAAATTTTGTAAAGTCAATTTAATACCTTTCAGACTGTTTGCGGTTTGATTTTTTCCTTCAAAAGGGTCACCAGGAATAAAAAATGTATCAATTGTTTTAAATTTTTGCAAAAGATAATTTGCCATAACCCTAAAATCGGGGCGTTCTTTCGCCATGACCAAAATCAATAAAATGCCGTCAATCATGCCGAAAGGGTGATTCGAAACGGTGATAAACGCGCCTTCTGAGGGTATTTCTGCATTTTTTGCTTTTTCAAATTCATACTGTACACGCATATTTTTCATTGCCTTTTCCAAAAATGCAATATCGCGCTCATCTGAGGCATCATAATAAATTTCTCCCGCGTAATTCAACTTAGAAATTTCAGCCGTTAATGCGGCAAGCGGCTTTGCCAAAAATCCGAAGCGGTTCAAATTTAAAGCTTTGACAAGTTCGTCCTGTGTAAAGAGTTTGCTTTTTTGGTTTTTTTCTTCCATAATTCAATTATTTTTCCTAAGCTAACAAATCCACTGCCGTTGTTTGTGTTTTCACAAGCGACTTTTTCAATTGCGCGCTAAATTGTACCGCGAGCTTCAGCTTGCGACCCTAATCCCTCCTGCCGTTGCTTGTGTTTTCACAAGCGACTTTTTCAATTGCGCGCTAAATTGTACCGCGAGCTTTAGCTTGCGACCTTATTCCCTCTTGCCGTTGCTTGTGCTATGTCGTTTGTGAGTACACAAACAACGGCAGTGGGTTTATTGCGTGCTAAGTCGTTTGTGAGGACATAAACAACGGCAGCGGGATTAGAAGTTAATCGGTTGATTAATAACCGAAAAGTTGGTCAAAATTCAATTCGACAATTTTTCCGTATTTTTTCAAGACATCAAAATTCAATTTGTCTTTGCTGCCGATAACCGCGACGCTGAATTTGAGTTTTTTGATGTTTTTTTCTTGAAATGCTTTTACGTCTTTGATGCTCATTGCTTTGCATTTTTCATAAACGTCTTTACGAGAATCAGTCGTATTGCCCATTTTACGCGCACTGATGAAAGAATAAATCTTCATTTGTTTGGTGATGCGCTCGGTTTCATAGCGGCTGAGCAAATTTTTCTTAGCCGTTTCAAACGCTTTTTCTGAAATCGGCATATTCGCAATAATGTCCGTCATGCCCGACATAGCGTCTGAAAGTTTGTCGGCTTGCGTGCCGATGTAGCCTCTGTACGTGTTGTAGGTTTTCAAAGAAGACGCTGAGCGGTAAGATGCGTTTACACTATAGGCTAAAGCACGCGCCTCACGCATTTCTTGGAAAACAATAGAATTCATACCGCCGCCGAAATATTCATTGTACATGACAATATTGGGAATCATTGCCTTGTCATATTGCCCTAAACGCGCTCCGAAAAGCAATTCGGCTTGCACCATGTCAAAATTATACCAATAAACGACAGGTTCTGCGTTATCTTTTTCAACAAAATACACTCTTTCGGGTGCGGGTGCAGGGGTAGGATTGAGTTTGCGATTTTTTTCCAAATCGGAGATAGCCTGTTCGGGTTTTGAAGGACCGTAGTAAGCGACGATATGCTGAAAACCGATTGCTTTTTTGAGCAAATCCAACAATTCGGGAGATGTAATTTTATCCAAATCCGCATTTTTAATGCCGGTGTTAGACGGATTTTTTTCACCGTAATAGAGGTAGGAATTTAAGCCGGCGAAGAGAATCATTTGTTTTTCTTTTTTGATGTCTTCGCGTTGCTTTTTGATGTCCGCAATGACATTTTTCAAAGCCTCATCGTTCGCTTTCGGCATAGAGAGCAATTCGTCTACAAGCGCGACAGCCTGCGGCATATTGACGGAAAGACCGGAAACGGTGATATAAATGTTTTGTTCGGACGCATAGGCGTAAAAATTGCAGCCAAGCGAGAAAATTTTATTTTTGAAGGTTTCCGCGTCATTTTTTTCAGTGCCGAGATAGTTCAAATATTGGAAAAGTACGTCGAGTTTTGCGTCATTATTGGTGCCGTATTCCCAAATGTAACTGAGTTGGAAAAGTTGGTTTTCTTTGTTTTCCGAATACAAAAACTCCGTTCCGTTGCTCAATTTTGACTTCAAAATGTCTTTGTCGTAATCCAAAAACTGCGGCTGAACGGGCGAAACTTTAACAGCTTTTAAGGCTTTGATAAAAACCGATTCAGCATCGCGATTGACTTCTACTTTTGTAATTTGCGGTTTTTCAACAGCTTGTTTGCTCGGGTCTTCACCTGTTTTTTTGAAGACGCAAGCATAATTGTAAGAGAAATTTTTCGATGCAAAATCAACTATATCTTTTTTGGTTAATTTAGCCATCTCATCAATTTCAAAGGCATAATCGCCCCAAGCCATATTTGCCGCGAAAGCTTCTACAAAAGCGTGCGCACGCGAGCCGTTTCTTTCTTGCGCTTTCAACTGCTCAACACGCAAATTTGTAATGATTGACGCGATAACTTTTTCATCAAAATTACCGTTTTTAATCATTTCGATTTGACCGAGCAAAAGGTCGCGGGCTTCTTCGAGGGATTGTTTTTCGCGGGGTCTTGCATTGAGCGTGAAAATGCAATAATCATTTCTTTCGTCAATGTAGGCATACGCTTCCAACAATTTTTGTTGTTGCAAAAGGTTCATATCAATCAAACCGACGGAAGAATTGCTCAAAATTAAAGACATCAATTTTGCTTTGAGAAAATCTTTTTCCGTGCGTCCTGCGGTGCGATAGCCGAGCATGACACTTTCGGAAGACGGACCAAAAACTTCGGCGTGCATCGGAGCAAAAATCATTTTTTCTTTGGGAAGGTTGACTTTCGGGTCTTCTTTTTTGCTTAACTTTCCGAGATGTTTGTCAACTAATTGCATAGTTTTCGTATAGTCTAAATCTCCACTTAAGCAAA
Source organism: Bacteroidota bacterium (assembly GCA_052033485.1). Taxonomy (GTDB): domain Bacteria; phylum Bacteroidota; class Bacteroidia; order Cytophagales; family Bernardetiaceae; genus JBPOJO01. Next base: position 24,608 of record JBPOJO010000764.1, read on the forward strand.
CTGCCATGTTGTTCGGAACGTAATATTTTCTGAAATATTTAATGATTTCAGTCATTGAAGGATTTTTCAAATGCTCAATCGTACCGATGACGGTTTGTGTTCCGTAGGGGTGTTCTTTGAAAAGCATTTCGCTCATTTTTTCGTAAACTTTCCAACCGTCGTTGTCCAAACCGCGATTTTTTTCTTCATAAACGGCTTCTAATTCAGTGTGAAAAAGTCTTAAAACGATGTCGCTGAAACGTTCGCCTTCAATCATGCACCAACGTTCGAGTTCGTTTGAGGGGAATTCGCCCATGTAGACCGTGCGGTCTTCGCTTGTGTAAGCGTTAACGCCCGTTCCGCCGATGAGGGACATCATTTTGTCAAATTCGTTGGCAACGGCAAATTTTGAAGCGAGGTTAGAAACGCTGTCAATTTGTTTGTAATATTTTTTGCGTTCTTCGGGGTCTTTTAAAGTGCGGTAATGTTCGAACATTTTTTCGATTTGGTCGAGCAGAGGCTTTTCTTTTGCCCAATTTTGCGTGCCGAATTTGGATGTGCCTTTAAAAAGCATGTGTTCCAAATAGTGCGCTAAGCCCGTCGCGTTGGCAGGGTCATTTTTACCGCCGGCTTTGACGGCAATGTATCCTTGTATACGCGGCTCTTCGCGATAGGCGGTCAAATAGACTTTTAAGCCGTTTTTGAGGGTGTAAATGCGGGTATTGAGCGGGTCATTTTCGACATATTCGTACTCATAACCACCGTCAGTCGCTTTTTTCAGATTGTATTGTGCGGAAACGGTCATATTTGTCGCAAAGCAATACAAAAGGGCGACGAAAAGTACAGAAAAAAATCTTTTTGTCATTTTAATTCAAATTTTGTTACAAAAATTCGCCCGCAAATTAAATGAATTAATCATTCTAAAATAAATATTTGTCGAAATAATTATGCGATTTATCATAAAAAATTATCATTCGCTTTGAAAAATAAAATATTTGCACAGATTTTGACGTTATCAATTCGTTGAAAACAAATGAATTAACTTACCTACAAACCATCATGCAAACTTTTTGCAAAAAAAGTATTTTTTTTCACCTCTTTAAGGGTATTCTCGCCGTAATTTTATCATTCTTTTTTTTGCCCGAGGCGGCTGCGCAAATTGATGCCGAAAAAGTGTTAGATAACGCAACTTTGGTAACAATTACGCCGAAAGACTTTAAATTGAGCCTAAACGGTCAAATTATTTTACCTTTTGAATACGGAAAAGCAACTTTGAGCAACACCGAAGATGTCAAATTACTTCGCTACGTTGATGTCTATAAGATAGATTTAGTCTATACGTGGCACTCGTCAGGAAAAACGGAAATGCGTCAAAAACCTTTAAATATCATGCGTTTGGCTGAATTGCAAAAGCTCATGCCTGATATTTTGTCGAGTAAAAAAATCAAATGGTCGCTTGTCGTGCAGACGGACGAAAATGTGATACATGAAAAAGACCATTTTCACGGTTTCATCGTACATTATCGAATGCCGAAAGTAAATTAATGGGGACTGCTTTTGCCTAAAAGGGCTTCAAGTTTAGATTTTATTGCGAAACCGCGAACGTTTTTGGCTATGATTTTTCCCTCTCTGTCTATCAAAAGTGAATGCGGAACGGATTGAATTTGGAAAAGTTTCATCAGGGAGTCTGCGTCATTTGCGGCGTGTGCATTGAGCCATTTTGTGCGGTCTACGCGTATGGCTTCAATCCATTTTCCCCTTTCTTTGTCGAGCGAAATACCGAGAATTTCAAAATCTTTGTTGCCGATTTGTGAATAAATTTGGTTCATTACTTTATGGTCTTTTCGACAGGGTTCGCACCAAGAAGCCCAAAAATCAATCAAAATAAATTTTCCGCGCAAATTAACAATGCTGATTTTGTAACCCGCACTGTCCGTGACAGTAAAATTCGGCACAACTGCACCGATGCTGACGGGTTTTAACATATTAACGGTTTTTTCCAATTTAATGACCCAAGGCGATTTTTTGTCCTTGTTTGCAACGACGAGATGCTCAAAAATAGACATATTTTCTTCAATCGGCAAAGCATTCAACGCGATGTATAAACCGGCAATCGTGTTGGCGTGTTGACTGACATAATCGCGAGAAACTTCCAAAAAAAAGCGCAAATCTTCTTGATATTTTTTGTTCAATTCCTCTACATTTTCCTGATTTTTTTCCGAATTTATTTTGAACAAATCTTTTTCCAATTCGTGCAAATGAGGTTTAATAAGGTCATTGTATGTTTGTAAAATTTTTTGATTTTCGCCGCCCGTAATTTTTGCATCGGCGAAATTTTTGCCGTCAGCGGCGATATGTAAGCTGTCGTTGTCGGCAAGGAAAATAATCAACTTTTCGTTTTGTTCAAAAACAGCATTCTCGGATTTTCCATACACAAAAAGCACCGGAGTAGCCGTTTCAAAACTGCCTTCGTAGCGAAAACTGCCGTCTTTCCTTATTTCTATGACATATTCCGCCGCCGTATCACCTGCGTAAGAATCGTAAAATCTCAATTTTTTGTTTTCTTGATGGTTCAAAATTTTGCCGGTAATGACATAGCCCGCCTC
>JBPOJO010000348.1:0-1506 GCA_052033485.1 Bacteroidota bacterium
ATAAAACGCAATTCTATCACTCAAAAGGGTATCAAGTGATGATGGAGGTCAATTGACTACAAAAAAAAGTTCAGGAGATGAAAAATTCCTTCAAAAAGACCCAAACCCGCTGTAATGAGCAGAACGATCAATAACACCGCGAAAGCCCCACTATAATAAAAACTTGGTTCAGAAAGCTCTGAAATCATGAGACGGTAAACTTTTTTCCATAACCACAACAAAAAACCTGCATAAATAATGAGCCGTATGATTTTGATTAACAATAATTTAAGCGAAAAAAATGCGAAAAAACCCATTCCTAAAAATGGAATTACTGCCATGATAGCATAAAATAACACCAAGCTTGTTGTAATTTTCTTGTCATGATTAGGCTTTTTGCGATTTTTTTTCAAGCGAAAAAGAGCATAAATTATGCTGAACAAGGAAAAACCCCAAAAAAGGGCAGCAAAAGCAATCTCAAAAATATAAGTAAAAAATTTCTCATCGGTCGGTGCCGTTTCGTTAATTATTTGCAGCATCGCAATAAAATTTAAGATGTAATAATTTTTTATAAAAAGATATTTAGCGTGTTAGGCTCGCCAAAAATTTCTTACTCGAAACACCTAAAACTACGTTTTTTTAGATTGAAAGTTGCTGCAATTCTGACAGTTTTTTATAAACTCCATTTTCTATAGCCATTAGATCTTCGTGTTTTCCTTGTTCCACGACAACACCTTTATCCAAAACTAAAATCAGGTCTGCATGGCGAATAGTACTCAAACGATGGGCTATCACGATGGAAGTTCGGTTATTCATGAGCTTATAAAGGGCATCTTGTACAATTTTTTCAGATTCAGAATCAAGTGCGGAGGTCGCTTCATCGAGAATTAGTATAGACGGATTTCTTAATACTGCACGTGCAATGTTGAGCCTTTGCCTTTGTCCTCCCGAAAGTTTCACTCCCCTGTCGCCGATGTTTGTTTCAAAACCTTTTTCACTTTCTTGAATAAATTGCCAAGCATTTGCCACTTCTGCGGCACGCAAAAGATTTTCTTCATTCGCGTACGGATAGCCAAAGATAATATTTTGAGCAATCGTATCATTAAAAAGAATAGATTCTTGAGTAACAACTGCCATTTTTTGCCTTAAACTGGGCAAATCCCATTGTTTTAAATCAATTCCGTCGATTAAAATTTGCCCACCATCAATTTCATAAAAACGCATCAACAAATCCGCAATAGTAGATTTTCCGCTGCCCGAAGCACCAACTAAGGCAATCACTTGCCCCTTCTTGACGGTAAAGCTTAAATTTTTTAAGACTTGTCTCTCAGAGTTGTAGGAAAAAGCAACATTTTTAAAAACAATTTCGTGTTTAAATTCTTCAAAAATAGTTGCGTTTGGTACGTTCGGTATTTGACTTTGTGCATCAATCACCTGAAAAACACGTTCTCCTGACACCAAACCACGCTGCAAAAGGGTAGTGGAATTGGTAATTTCTTTAATAGCAGGTAAAATTTGAGAAAAAAT
>JBPOJO010000141.1:0-5439 GCA_052033485.1 Bacteroidota bacterium
CAACCCGAATTTTTTCTTTCGGAAAAATCATTAAATTTTCATAATTTCCGTCGTGTTTGTGCGTCGCATTTTTTTCGATTCCGATGTGCTTGCTGACGGAGCATTTAGGGTAAAGACTTAATTTTTCATTTAAAACAGCAACCGCATGCCATCTGACCGACCATGAACTTACTTTTCCGTCCACATAGGACTGCAACAAACGGCTGAAATTAAATGCTCCGTGTAAGTTAAATTCATTTAAAAGATTGTGTTCTTCTAATTTTTTTTGCAAAAGTGTTCCGTCAGGCTCAAAAAGTTGCCATCGGTCTTGCCATGTTGCCCACCCCCAACAATCGGGAACAGGGTAAAAAAAAGTTTCCGGAACAATATCCGAATTTGCAAAATAATTGCATGCACCCACGCTGAGCACTTTGTCGTCATTTTCATAAACGGACAAAGAATCATTCATAAATTCGAGAAAAAAAGGCGATAGTTCCAAATCGTCTTCCAAAACAATCACTTTTGAAAACTCTTGCAGCACTTCACTGACTCCGGAAATGACAGAATTAGCCAAACCTAAGTTTTTTTCTCTTTCTGTTATCCGAATACTTTTTGCGCCCGAAATTTCTTTTGCCGTTTTTCGCGTTGCTTCAATCAGTGCAATTTCTTCTTCGCCGGCATCTTCGCGTTTTCCGTCGGCAAAAATAATCAAATCTGATTGTGCAAACAGTGAATTTTTTGACAAACTCTTTATTGTTTGCGCCAAATAATGGGGGCGATTGTAAATAAAAAGCACAATCGGAGCTGTATTCATGGTCAATTTTTTTGCAAATAGAATTTCGTTGCAAAAAAAATAAAAAAAAACGTCTTTTGAAAACTATTTTTTTTTAATTTGCTTATATTTGCATTTGCCGCCCGCAGCAGGGCGAAAATTTGAGCGAGCGGCAAACCTTATGCTTTCGACAACATAACGCTCTGAAATAGGTTTCTGAAACTCAATGACGATTGAAAAATATGGCAAAAAAATTTTTTGTATTAATGACTCTTTTGTTGTTCGGCATCGCAGATTTGTATGCGCAAACAACCGCTCATGACGAAGGCTTGTTTCCGAAAATTGAAAAAGGGCCTGTCGGCATGATTGTCTACTCTTTGCTCGGTTTGATTGTGCTCGCCGTTGCTTTTAAAATGATTGATTGGCTCACGCCGGGAAATCTTGCCAAACAAATTGCGGAGGAAAAAAATCTTGCTTTAGCGGTTGTTATCGCGGGAGCAATGCTCGGCATCAGCATTATAATAGCTTCGGCAATCATTTAGAAAAAATGTTTTGTCGGGTGGTATCATTTTGAACAATACTTCCCGAAGCGTACTGACGGCTTCATGCGGCAAATTTTAGGCTTTATTTTGCCGACAGTACGCTTTTCTTGAAATCGGCTACGCAGCAAGGACAAATTATTTAGCGAACGGTGTATTTTTTTTAATTTGTCTTGCATTTTTAAACACAGTGGTACAATTTTTATACATTTGCGCCGCTTTTTTTGTCTTTAAAATTTTGTTTTGTTATTTATTTCAATGAATTTGCATTGTAAACCGCGGGCTTCTGCTTGTGATAAAGCTTTGTTTGTTGAAAACGCATTAAATTTTTTAACGCTTTATAGAATTTTTAACATAATTTTTATATTGTGAATATTATTATTCCGATGGCGGGGCGCGGCACACGCTTACGTCCGCATACACTCACTATCCCCAAACCGCTGCTTCCCGTAGCCGGAAAGCCTATTGTTCAACGACTTACGGAGGATTTAGCCGAGATGTGCGGCGAACAAATTGAAGAAATTGCTTTTATTATCGGAGATTTCGGGCTTGAAACGGAGCAAAATCTGCTAAAAATTGCCGAAAATGCGGGTGCAAAAGGTAAAATCTTTTATCAAGAAGAGCCGCTCGGCACTGCTCACGCAATTATGTGCGCAAAAGAGTCTCTTTCGGGAAAAGTGCTTGTAGCGTTTGCGGATACACTTTTCAGAGCTGATTTTTCTTTGGACAAAGCCGAAGACAGTGTTATTTGGGTAAAAGAGGTTGAAAATCCGCAGAGTTACGGCGTGGTAAAAATGAATCTTGAAGGTAAAATTTCAGATTTTGTTGAAAAACCGAAAGAATTTGTTTCTAATTTGGCAATTATCGGCATTTATTATTTTAAAGACGGCGACAATTTGCGCAATGAATTGCAATTTTTATTGGACAATAACATCAAAGAAAAAGGCGAATTTCAGCTTACTACGGCGTTGGAAAATATGAAAAATAAAGGCGTAATTTTCAGACCCGGAAAAGTGGACGAGTGGCTCGATTGCGGCAACAAGGATACTTTTGTGGATACAAACGCAAAGTATTTAACGTTTATTGAGAAAAAAGAGCAATTGATTTCCGCAAGTGCGCTGATTGTTAATTCTGTTATTATTCCGCCTGTTTTTATCGGTGAAAACGTTCAAATTCACAATTCTGTTATAGGTCCGCACGTGAGTGTCGGCGCAAAAACGAAAATTACGGGGAGTATCGTCGAAAAAAGCGTTGTGCAGGAAAATTCTTTGCTCACGAACGGAAATTTAGCCAACTCTATGCTCGGAAATTTCGTTGTATTCGAACAAAAACCGAGTGATGTCAGTATTGGTGATTTTACCGTTTTAAAATCAAACTAAAATCTAAGCTTTTTTTGATGAATTGTTCGTTTCAAAATGAAAAACTAATGGTATGAAAAATTTCCGATTTTTTATTAACGTGCTTTTTTGCTGTTTTTTGATTACTTTTTCTGTTTCGGCGCAAGGAACGATGGAGCAGGAAATTGAGGGGGCGTTAGACAATGATAAAGCTGAAAAAATTGACCCTGAGCGTAATTTTATTGACGGAATGCGTTTTTTTGTCAATGAGGATTTCGATAAGGCTTTGACTTTTTTTGAAAAAACACTCAAAAAAAGCAAAGATAAGGGGGCAGTTTTGCATCAAATGGCACTTTGTTATCAAAAAATGGGCGACAATAAAAAAGCACTTGATTTTTCACTGAGGGCTTTTGAAACGAACAACAAAAACAGGCATTTCGGGCTGAATCTTGCACATTCTTACCTTAATATCGGCGACGGAACGAACTACGAAAAGACTTTACTCGCTATGACGAAGGCGAATCCGCGCGAATTGGAGTTTTATATCGAACTTTTCATGTTTTATGTCGACCGCAACAATTATACCTCCGCAATTGACATTCTCAATGCTTATGAAAAACAAGTCGGTTTTGAGATTGAGATTGTCAGAAGAAAACAGATGATTTATCGCGAGCAAAGGCAGTTGAAAATGGCTTTGAAAGAAGGCGAAAAAATTATTGAGCGGTTTCCCTACACGGAAGACGTAGTTGTGCCGCAGGCGGAACTCCTTATTATAGATAATCAGGAAAATGAAGCCGAAAAAATTCTCCTTAAATATCTCAAACATACGGACGAATCGAGGGTCAGCGCGAATTTTTACCTTGCGCAGATTTATGAAAAAAGGGGCAATCAAGAGCGATATTTTCAAGTACTCGGCGAAATATTTTCCGAACAAGATGCGGAAGTTGCTCCCAAAATTAACATGTTGATTCAAATGCTCGATGAGGCTCAGAGGAATGAAACTAAGTTAAAATTTGCAAAAAGTTTAGCCGAAAAAGCTTTGCAAGTCCACCCTGATAGTCCCGAACTTTGCGGTGTTTATGGTGATTTATTGCTTTTTTCAAATGAAACCGAAAAAGCGGGTTTTTATTATGAAAAAGCGGTGAAAGAACAGCCCGATAACCTCAGTATTTGGGTGCGTTTAATTCAAATTGACTTTAATTTGGACAAAAATCAAGACGCTGAAAATCATTTAGAATCGGCTATGGAACTTTTCCCGAATGCCGGCGTTTTATGGCAAATGAGCGCGACCTTGGAGCACTTGAAAAAAAATTATGATGAAGCCGTTTCTGCCCTGAATCGCGCAAAAAATTTGACTGACCAATTTGACAGCAATATTTTGAGTGATATAGAGGCGCACCTCGGCGATATTTATCACGATTTGAAAAATTTTTCGAAATCTGATAAAGCCTACGAAAAGGCAATCGAATTGAACAGTGAAAACATCCGCGCTTTGAATAATTACGCTTATTATCTCTCCGTTCGCAAAGAAAATCTCGAAATTGCGCTGAAACTTTCGACCAAACTTGTTAAACTTGCGCCCGATGAGCCTACTTATTTGGACACGCACGGTTGGGTGCTTTTTGTCAAAGGCAATTATCAGGAGGCGTTCAAATTTTTGTCGCGCGCTGCCGAAAAATCCGTCAGCAGCACTATTATTGAGCATTACGGCGATGTTTTGTTCAAATTGGGCAAATTATCCGAAGCCCTTGAGCAGTGGAAAAAGGCAAAATCCTTAGGTGCAGGCGGGCTGATTGACAAAAAAATCAGCGAGGAAAAGTATTCAGAGTAGTTTTGTCATTCAAGGCATTCTTTTTAGTTTATTTTTTTTACAAAGAATTTTAGATTTTTTTGCGAATTACTTTATATAATGTATATTTGCATTTGCAAAAAAAATCTGCTAAACAAGGTTTATCGTGAGTAAAATTAGGTTAGAGATTATCGGACTATCGGCGAGTCAGTCGCAGCACAATTCTTTCGCACTTATTTTGGGCGAGCAGGGCAAAAACGGGCGAAGATTGCCGGTCATTATCGGTATGTTTGAAGCACAGGCGATTGCTATCGAAATAGAAAAAATCCCTTCAAGTCGCCCAATGACGCATGACTTGTTTAAGTCATTTGCCCGTCAATTGGCGTTTGATATTGTCGAAATTAACATTTCTGACTTGCGCGAAGGGGTGTTTTTCGCGGAAATTGTTTTGACGGATAAGCGAGATAATCGCAAAATTGTTGTTGACGCACGCCCCTCTGATGCCATTGCCATAGGGTTGCGCTTTAATGCTCCGATTTTTACTTACGAGCATATTATGCAGGAAGCCGGTATTTCTTTGAGCGAAATTGAGCAATCTGACGAAGAAAATGCGCAGGATAACGATGAAAATGCCGTTACTGTTGGCAATCATTCCGCACCAATTTCGGATGATGATTTCACCAAAATTACAACTGACGTGCTTGAAAATCTGCTTTCCGATGCTATTGAGCAAGAAGATTATGAAAGAGCCGCAAAAATAAGAGACGAATTAGGTAAAAGAGGAAAATAAGGGGCAAAATGGACCAATTTTTTGAAGCAGAATTGTTAAAAAATATCAAATCCGATAATTGCGGTTGGGTAGAAGTGATTTGCGGCTCAATGTTTTCCGGAAAAACCGAAGAACTTATTCGCCGCGTGAACAGAGCTTTAATCGGAAAACTCAACGTTAAAATTTTTAAACCCGCAATAGACGTTCGCTATTCCGCAACGGAAGTAGTTTCTCACGGGAAAAAAGCCGTTCAT
>JBPOJO010000726.1:0-2673 GCA_052033485.1 Bacteroidota bacterium
CACGGACCGCCTCCGGGCAGCGTTCCGATAGACGGCGGTGTGGGTTTTCTGTGGGCTGCAGGTGCGGCTTACGGCTTAAAAAAACTCCGCGATTTTAAGTGTAAATAAGAAGTTCCTCTTTCGGCAACCTTGTGAAACTTGTCAATTATGAATCAAAAGGAAATCATGCGTAACGCACTAAGTACGTTGTACACTTTTAGAAAATTTTGCGATTTTTGTTTTGTCGAATTTGCATAACTTGTGATTCGGTTTTAAGTTTGTGCCGATAAAACTTTTAAAAAAATGGCAGAAGTCAGAATTGAACACGATACAATGGGACAAGTCGAAGTCCCTGCCGATAAATATTGGGGTGCGCAAACGCAACGCTCCGCAGAAAATTTTCCCATCGGGAGAAATATCGGACATTTTATGCCCAAAGATGTAATTTTTGCCTTTGCCGTACTCAAAAAAGCGGCTGCAATGGCGAATTGCGAACTCGGTGTTTTGTCAAAAGAAAAATGCGATGCGATTGCCGGCGTTTGTGATGAAATCATGCAGGGAAAACTTGCGGACGAATTTCCGCTTGTTATTTGGCAAACCGGCTCAGGGACGCAATCCAACATGAATGTCAATGAAGTGATTGCGAATCGCGCACACGTTGTAGCGGGCGGAAAGTTAGCCGATGAGAACAAAATTATTCACCCGAACGACGATGTGAATAAGTCGCAATCCTCAAACGATACTTTTCCGACGGCAATGCACATTGCGGCTTACAAAAAAATTACGGAGCATACGATTCCGAATTTGCTTGTTTTGCGCAATACGCTTGATGCAAAGGCGAAAGAATTTTGGCAAATTGTTAAAATCGGACGCACGCACCTCATGGACGCGACCCCGCTGACACTCGGCATGGAACTTTCCGGCTATGTCTCGCAAATAGACCACGCGATTCGCGCTTTGAAGAATACTTTGGCACATTTGAGCGAGCTTGCACTCGGCGGCACTGCGGTCGGCACGGGTATCAATACGCCGAAAGGCTATGCGGAACTTGTCGCTAAAAAAATTGCCGAAATCAGCGGCTTGCCCTTTATCACGGCGGAAAATAAATTTGAGGCTTTGGCGGCACACGACGCGATTGTCGAATCTTCAGGTGCTTTGCGTCAAACGGCAGTTTCTTTGATGAAAATTGCAAACGACATTCGTCTTTTGGCTTCAGGTCCGCGCTGCGGAATCGGCGAAATCAACATTCCCGAAAATGAACCCGGTTCATCAATCATGCCGGGCAAAGTCAATCCGACACAATCAGAGGCTTTGACAATGGTTTGTGCGCAAGTTATCGGACTCGACGCAGCGATTGCGGTCGGCGGCATGAACGGACACTTTGAATTGAACGTTTTTAAACCGATGATGATTTTCAACTTCCTCACCGCAGCCGAACTGCTCGGCGATGCAGCTTTATCTTTCAATGACAACTGCGCCGTAGGAATTGAACCAAATCACGACAGGTTGCAAATGCACTTGGAAAATTCCTTAATGCTCGTAACGGCATTGAACACGAAAATCGGTTATGAAAAATCCGCTTACATTGCCAAAAAAGCACACAAAGAAAATAAAACTTTGCGTCAGGCGGCGGTTGAGTTAGGCTATCTCACATCGGAACAATTTGATGAGTGGGTTGTTCCTTCAAAAATGACCGGAAGTTTGTAAAAAAAAAGCCGCTGCAAAAAACAGCGGCTTTTTTTTATTTTTTCTGATTCTCCGTTCCCGCGTTCTCCGTCGGTTTTGCGTCGGGAGATTCGAGATAAACTGCCGAAAAATCTCTGAATTGCATCGCATTATTCGGGAAATTTTTCACATAAGGCTGCGTTAAACGATAGCCCTCATCATACCAAAGCACAATAAAAGGCGCGTCGAGCATAGCCGTAACTTCAGCTTTTTTGAAATATTCGTAAGCCTCGCTTATGTTGTTTGAAGCTAAACCTTTTTCGTAAAATTCGTCCACTTTGGGATTTTTGTATCGCGGAATGTTCGGATAAGAGGGTTTTCCGATTTCATTCGGCACATCTTTTCCGTACAACATTCTGACAAAAGACTCGGGGCTTGCAAAGTCAGCCTGCCAAGCCAAACGAATCAACTCGTAATTTCCCGAAACACTTTTTTCGGTAATTTGTGCGTGCGGTGAAACCAAAAACTCTAATTCAATATTCAAAACGTCTTTCAGTTGTTTTTTCACTTCCAATGCTACATTTACGTGCCTTTCGCCCTCAGCATTGAGGTCGAGATAGATTTTGGGGAAATTTTTACCGTTCGGATATCCTGCTTTATTCAAGAAATATCTTGCGGAATCGGCATTGAAAGTATAGCCGTAAATTTCCTCAATATCATAAACGTAACCTTTATCTTTGTCGCGGAAAGAAGGAGGCGTTAAGCCGTGATGTCCGGGCGCATAGCCTTCTCCCATCAAAACAAAATCTAAAATACGCTCGCGGTCAATCGCAAAAGAAAAAGCCTTGCGAACATTGATATTTTTAAAAGTTTCGCTTGTGTTGTTGAAAGCAAAAAACTGCGTTTGCATTTCGGGCTGTCTGTCAAGAAAATAGGGTTTGTTGCTGCCCGCATTTTTGATTTCATCAACAATTTCTATGATGTGGTCAGTCGGCAAGCGATAAACCATTTCAAGATTTTTCTTTCTGA
>JBPOJO010000167.1:0-2841 GCA_052033485.1 Bacteroidota bacterium
AGAGTTAGTAAATTATATCAACTCAAAACCTTACCAACAAAACAAGGAAGTACTTGCTAAGCTAAGGGTGGAATATTTAGATAAAGAAAATCCACCTACCATTGCCTTGCTTAACAACATGTTAGAACGGGACCAAGGTGTGCGACAAAATATTAAATATGATTCAAGTGGAAAATCTATTGAAGTACTTACAATGGATAGCCTTTTGTGTTTGGAAATGATAGATTTGTTTAACAAATATGGGTTTCCGCATGAATCTGAGCACAAACAAAGGTATATACATGCGACTGTTATCTTTACTCATGATGCACATTGGCGTGGTGTTCTTGTACCACATCTGAAAGAACAAGGTTTAAAGGGAAATCTTCATTTAAGCGAGTATATGTACTACGCTGATATGAATATTGTGTGGTCAAGAAAAGACAGCACAATCGGTTTCAGAAATATGTTTGAGATTGCGGATTATTGTGCTTTGGGTAATTTTTTGGTCTATAATGGAAAGTTATGGCAAAGGAAATTAACACCAAGCGAATTAAAAGTGGTGAATAAGAAAAGGAAAGTTTTAGGGTTTTGTTCCATCCAAGAAGAGCAGGAGAAGTTTTTCTTTGCAAAGAAACATGACCATTTTATATTTGGCGGAATTGGGGTTGATAATTTAGGAAGAAATATACCACTTAGGACAGCAAAAAAGTTAGATGACTTTTTGAAAAACTATTACGAACAAGTATCCCCTGATAAATTAACTAAGAAATTTAAACAGACATACGACATCGATGAGACTAATCAATAGTCATAGTTTAGACCAAACAGCTCCTGAAAGGGAGAGGCACTTGAATGGATACAAGCAATATCAGTGAAACAGCTAAATGAAAGATTGCGTTTTTTTATAGGGAATCATGAGGAGGGAGCACTCAAAGAGGTGTCAAATTTTTTTCATTTCTTTTTTTTAAGAATGATTTCATATCCAAAGAAAATCTTACAATTCGTTGTAAGTATTCGAACAAAATTAGTTGTGATTTGCCCGCCGTCGCTTGTGTCCTCACAAGCGACTTTTTAAAGTTGCACTGCAACAACTGACGTTTTTCTTCAAGAATATCAGCATAAACAGAATGAATTTTTATTTGATAATTTCCATTATTTTGCAGGAAATATTCCGCTGCTAAGCGAACTCATCAAGTATGTCCTCAATATCAAATTTAAGTTTGACAGGTTTTTTGAATTGATTTTGCCTTTTTTTGTCGGACAAAAATACGTGTCAAGTTTCACAAATACGAATTTTTTGAAAAAAAATGAGTTAATTTTGAAGAAAAATAAGGACTTGCGCGAACTTTCTATCAGTCGTTTGTTAAGTCGCAAACAAAGGCGCGAGAGATGAAATTTGTTTGTTTTTTATCTATACTTAAAATATTGATTTTTGTTGAATTTTCATGCAAATCAAAATTCTTATATTTTTTTTCAAAATAATTTGCGATTTGATTTTTTGCGCATACATTTGCGTATGCGAATGTATGCAAGTTTTTGTCTATATTCTTGACAAAATACTCTTAACAAATTGCGAACTGCATTAATTATGAAACAACCAAAGGCAACACAAGGCGTAAAACTTGTAAATTTTAACCTCAATGTGGGTTTGCAAATATTTAAGTCGCTCGGAGACGAGTCGCGCATCAGAATTTTGCACATGCTTTATCAAAAAGAAGAAATGTGTGTTTCCGACATTGAACTGATTTTGGATTTTTCACAAACAAAAACTTCACGACAACTCATTTACCTGCGCAATGCGGGGCTTTTGCAATGTCGAAAAATTGACCAATGGATGTTGTACACTTTGCGTGATGAAGTTCGGGATATAATCGGCAATGTTTTTAAGTATTTAATGAAAGATAATCTCTTGCAAAAAGACATTGAAACGTATGAAATTCTTTTCGGAAGTGGTGAATTGGCTGTTTGCAGGCTGCAAAATAAACTTTTGGAGAAATGAAAAAACTAAACATGGACGCACTCGGTCGACCGGATAAAGAAAAATTTGCCGAACAGCCGAAAAATCCGCTCGTTTTGTTGCTCGACGATATCAGAAGTATGCACAATGTCGGTTCATTTTTTCGCACTGCCGATGCTTTTGCGGTCGAAAAAATCGTTTTGTGCGGCATTACCGCCCAACCACCGCACCGCGAAATTGAAAAAACGGCACTCGGCGCGACGCAAACGGTTCTTTGGGAGTATGCGAACGATGTATTTTCGGCAGCGGAAATACTTAAAAATCAAGGATTTACGATTATCGGAGTAGAACAAACTGATGAAAGTATTTTATTACAAAATTTTACTTTTGAAAGTGAAAAAAAATACGCTTTGATTTTCGGCAACGAAGTTGAAGGTTTGAGCAACGAAATTTTGCCGCTGCTCGATGCCGCCCTCGAAATACCGCAGGAAGGCACAAAACATTCTTTGAATGTTTCCGTTGCTGCCGGCATAGTGATTTGGCATTTTGTTGCACAAAGAATTAAAAAATAGACATTTATGCAGCAAAATTTAATTCTTGACATCGGCAATACTTTTGTAAAGTCGGCACTTTTCCGCGGCGAAAAGCTCATTTTTGAACAAAAATTTTCACACGAAGAGTGGGAAAATGCGCTTCAAAATATGGCATTTGACCGTTTGATATTGTCCGATGTGAGCCGCGCACTTTCCGGCTTAATTGTTCAAAAATATCCGGAGGCATTGCTTATGTCGGCAAGTTTGAAAATGCCTTTCACACACGAATATCGCACTCCTCAGACGCTCGGCACAGACAGAATCGCAGCGGCAGCGGGTGCTTTTGCCATTTTCCCCTCACAATCTGTC
>JBPOJO010000081.1:0-2068 GCA_052033485.1 Bacteroidota bacterium
AAATCTGTATTTTACCGAAAAAAACAAAAAAAATTTTTAAAAAAAATTTTTTTGTCAAAAAAATACTATATTGCCCAAACAAACCTAAACTGACTTGCCCTATGTTGACAAGTATCAAATCGAAAGTTTTTACCATTTTTGGAGTCATCGTCTTTCTTTTCTTTTTGACGATTGCCTACGGGTATTTTTCTTCCAAAAAGCAGGTAGAATTTTTGCAAACTCGAATAATGGAATTGCGTCTACCTTTAGTATACGCAAGTTCAAATCTTGTTTCGGAATTGCATTTCTCTGCTGCTCATCAAAGAAGTTACCTTTTTTTGTATGACAAGGAATTTATTAAACTGCGGGAAAGAGTTTGGAATGAAAAAATTTACTCGCTCATGGCTTCGTTAAAAGAACTTAAAAACAAACTTATTTTTGAAGAAAATAAAATTGTCATTGACACGCTTGCGCAGATGTTGCCCGAATATGAACGTTCGCAAATATCTTTGACAGAAATAATTGACAAAAATCTCAACAACGGTGTGCTTTCGCCCGAAGGAAAAGCTGAAGCGGATAAATTTATGAAAAGCAGGGTGATGTATTTGAACAACAGATTGATGAATATTCTTAAAAATATGTCAGAAAATCAATCTAAGTTTGTCAATGAAGAAATCGAGCTTTTGCAAATTGAGATGCAAATTGCCAATAATCTCTCCTTGTTGGCACTTGGGCTGATTTTGGTGGTGATTGCGGGCGGCAGCTTTCTGATATTTTCGGGCATCAACCGCAGCACAAAAGGCATTACTGACACAATGGCAGATTTGGCGAAAGGAAAAAGAGTGCCGCCTGTTGAGCCGAAAGATGACGAATTGCGCGGTATTGCCGTCTCCGTCAATGTTTTGATTGAAAAATTGGATAAAGAGGTAAAATTTGCCGAAGAAATCGGGAAAGGAGATTTTTATACGAATTTTGGCACGGGACAGGAAGATGTCATGGGGCATACGCTCTTAAAAATGCGCGACAATTTGCTCACTTTGACACAAGAAAATGTCAGCGCGTTGCATGAATCGCAAGCGCAGGAAGAGGAACTCAGGCAGCAAAATGAAACTATGCAACAAATTCAAGCAAATTTGGAGCAAAAAACACAAGAAGCCGTCCTCTTTAACCGTGAATTAGCCGACCGTTCCGAAAAACTGAACGATATGATTGCCGAAATGGAAATCAATAAGGAAGAAATGATGACGATTCAGGAAACGCTCGAAAAGAAAAACAAGGAAATGGAAGAAGCGCAAATCATTGATTCGCACCTCTCCGCGCTCGACGACATGATGCGGCTCAACTACGATAAATCCGTGCAAGAATTCAGTGAAATTATCATGTTTCATTTGTGTAAAATCACCAATTCGCTTCGCGGGGCGATGTTTATTCTCGACGGCGAAAGGCTGAAAGCGGTCGGCGGTTACTGTTGTACACCGACAACTATGGAAAAAAATGAATTTGAATTGGGCGAAAATCTGCTTGCACAAGCGGCTAAAACCAAAGAATTTATTTTCTTGAACAATATTCCCGGCGCGGCAAAATTAAAATCCTCGCTGACGTTTATTGAAACGACTAATATTTTGATTGCGCCCTTAGTCTACAACGAAAAAGTGCAGGGTGTTCTCGAAATTTCGGGCTTGGAAGCCTATCAAAGCCGACACACGGAATTTGCCAAAAAAGCTTGTAAAAATATTGCGGCGATGTTGCAAAATATTTTCAGCAACTCGCAAACGCGCAAACTGCTCATTGAATCGCAAGAAATGTCCAATAAATTGCAGGTGCAGGAAGAGGAAACAAGGCAAATGTTGGAAGAATCAAGGGCAACGCAAGAAGAAATGGAGCGCAGAAACCTCGAATTGAATGCTTTAATGAATGCGATTCAAGCGACGGAATCCTATTTTGAGATAGACCGCGACGGTAAAATTATTTATGCAAATGATATTTTGCTCAAAAATTTGCATTTCAATCACAATGAACTTGCAGGCAAAAATTATGAGCTGATTGTTGATAAACTTGCGCCGCGCGACAAAAACGCCAATGTTTCGCT
>JBPOJO010000654.1:0-3175 GCA_052033485.1 Bacteroidota bacterium
ATCACCTTGGAAGAATAGTACCTAAAAATTTTGTATTTACTCAGCCGGCGTGTACAGCGAGCTTTAGCTTGCGGATTTGGGGGAGGTGTACCGCGAGCTTTAGCTTGCGGATTTGGAGGAGATGTACCGCGAGCTTTAGCTTGCGTTGCTCGCGGGACATTCTTTGGCAAACCGGCTAAAGAATGACATTTTTTTTTCAAAATCCCTTGCGGAAATCATCTTTAAAATTCTTTTGCTATGATTTTGAATAATGAAATGCTTATAAATGCGAAAAGCGAACAGGATGAGAATCCTTATATGACAATCGGCTCGCAAAGACAACTGCCGGCACTTGCCACACAATCATTGCCATCAAAATTGCCTCCCAAACTATGTTGCGCTTGCACCTCATTCACCCAACCCGAGAATGAAACCGATGCTGCCGCAATACCGAGCATTAAAATTGCGGATTTCATCATTTTCTTCATTTCCATAATTGTTTTGAAGTGAAACAAACGTCCGAACTCAAACGGAGGCGCAAAACAAAAAAAAATGAGGGCGCAAAATTTTGTTTGTTAAAAAAAATTTATTTCTCTCCGATATCTAAGACGTAAATTGCCAAACGCGTATCATCATTGCCCGCCGTAAGTTTTCCGCCTTTATTGGTGTTAGCAGCAAGAAAAAGTTTTTTATTACGGAGATAAACGGGGTACATTGTGGGAAGTATTTTTGTTTCGGAAATTTTGATTTTTTTGTTTTTCACAACAATTTCCAACGAGTATGCCTTATTTTCACTTTTTGATTTCGCCCAAAAATAAAGCCCGTTATCCCCCTCATCACGCAGCAAAACACATTGATTTAAATCAACATCGGGGTGCAGATTTGAAACAAAAATCGTGTCGCAAATTACGAAATTTTCGTCTGTAAGGTAAATGTTTTTTTCAAATTGCACCCATAGCAGCAATCCCTCATTCGTCGGGTAAGCTTGAAATTTCTTATAGCCGACATAGCGAGCCGGGTCTTTTTTAATTTTGAAGCTGAGTAAAGGCGCAATCTTTTTAGAGTCAAAATCAATTTCCCCAATCTGTGCAAAAACACCGTTCGGGCGCATCGCCGTACTCGAACCCCAACCTGCCGCATACAGATTTTTGCCTTTAAAGCGATGTATTTTCACCTCTCTAAATCCTTTTACAAACTCATTCAAAGGCACTTTCAGAAGCTCCCATCTGTTTTCTTCAGCTCTGAAACTGAAATAATACTGACAACCAAAAGATACAAGGCACATCTGACCGTTTTCTTCAAAAAAAGGCTGTTCAATCGTATTCCAAAGTCCGAAATCATTACCCGAAACGGCAAAAATTTGTTTGCGAGATAAATCTTGCGATTGTACAATGACTTTCTGTGTTTTAAGGTTCAAAATAAAGTAATCCCCGTTTGAATGTTGTGCAAAAAAGTCAGCACTTTCGCGGTCGTGCCCCCAAACAAGTTCGGCATTGTGTTTTGAAAAGAAGAGCGAGTCTTCGCGGCTCATGTCCGTCATCATAAGCTCTTGACCGACAACTGTGCGAGCTAAAATACTCAAGACAAAGAAAAAGAACAAAAAAACTTTAGCGAAGTTCATACACATAGATTTTTTGAGGATAGCGCGGTTGAAAAGTGTAAATTTTACCGTATTGTACATAAGGCAGTACGTACATGCTTTTGACAAGCAGCTCGGCGTATTCTAACTTTTCAACGTTTTGGTACAAAACAGGAACTACTTGCTCTTTACCCAACGGCGGATAAACGGTAATGAAGTTACTTTTTCCTTTCTCTTTAGCTATTACGTCCGGAATGAACAATAAATCTTTTTGTTTTTTTGAGGTTTTGATGCTGTCTTTGGTTATGTAAGTGTAATATTTAAAATTGTGCCCAAAGGAATATAATTTTCGGGCTTTTAGACTATAAACATCAATCAAATGATTATCAACGCGTTTTACATAAATTTTATTCTCGTCAAAGATAACACCGAAATTTAGGTTCCAAACTTTACGATTGTTCAAAAACTTCGGATAGACAGAAAATCGTTTCTTGAAACCGTCATTTCGTACTAATAACAAACGTTTGCGTTCTTTTACCCTCTTTGATTCGTAATTAAAACTTCCGTCTTTGTTCTTTTGAGGCGCGAAGTAGGTTTCATCACAAAACACAAAATTGTCATTTTCACTAACCGCTTTTATCCTTAAAATGTTTTCTTGGCGTGAATACGGTATTGAATCGTATTTCCCATCCGACATCGAAATCTTGTAAATAAATTTGTCTTTGTTTGAATAAAAAAAGCATGTATTTTGTTTGAAAGCAAAATCATTTGCAGCATTTTTGAGATGATAAGGGATAATATTATCACCCGATAAAGCCGCGTTGCCAAGCGTATCAAAGGAATATACAAAATATGAACCATACTCCAAAAGTACAAAATTACTACCTGCAACATGAGGATACCCCGTTGGAATAAACAACGGAGAATTGCCGGAATCAATAGATTTGCTGATATCAAACGAATCCGCTAACACAAATTTTTTTTCGGCAAGTTTAAACTTGTTGTATTTCGGTGTCGTGCATGAAAAGGCACAACAAAGCCAAAAATAAAGCAAAATTCTCATGGTTTTTCTTTGTAATTTACTACAGATATTTCTTCTCCAAAGCGATTGTATGCTTCAATGACCATATTTGGGACATCGAAAAATAACCTGTGTGCACTTATAACTTGCTCAGAAACAGTATATTTTTCAAAATCAAAAATACTCAGTTTTACATTATTAAAATCCGTGTTATTCGCAAGGTAAAATTGATTTTTTCCGGTTACTTTTTGCAAAGAATAAAAGCCACCGACAGCAATCTTTGTTTCAGAAAGCGACAGTATAGGGTTTGGTTTAAAATCTACGACCTCTGACAAGTCTTTTTCGCGAAAGTAAAAATCTCGAATTTTAGAACCTTTTATGTCGTACTCTGATATTTTGTTGTCGAATTCAAAAACAATATATATTTTATCATCAACAAAGCAACCGGAATAACCTTTCGAAGGTATAAAATATCCATTTGAATAATATGTAGGGTAGCTTCCAAATTTATCAACAAACTCACCCTCAATATTAAAGACAGCAATCAATGAAGAGGAAGCATATTTTGAAGGCAGGTATTCATAGTTATCATTAAT
>JBPOJO010000156.1:0-9644 GCA_052033485.1 Bacteroidota bacterium
GGTACTTACAACAGCGGTGTAGGTTGGCAAACTGTAGCCGGCATTGACCTTGATGCCATTTTGGGCGCGGCTGTAACAAGTACTTTCCAAGTGCGTTTTGTAGTGAATGCCAACAACACAGCGGCTAATAATACGACTAACGCGGGTTTTTCTTTGGACAACGTCAAAATTCGCGGAACAGAAAATACGCCGCCATCGTTCTGTTTGAGCACGCAGAGAACGCCGGTCAATGTAACGGTTAATCCTCTTCCTTTACCGACTGCCGCAAATGTGAATCTTTGCTCACCCGGCTCGGCAACACTTTCGGCTACGAAAAACTCAGGTGTTTCGGAAAATATTTTGTTGTGGTATAATGCAGCAGTAGGCGGGACGCTTCTCACATCAGGCGGAACATACGTTACTCCTGTACTCGGCGCAGGCAGCCATACTTTTTGGGTACAAGAATCCTCTCCGGTAGCTTTTGATAATACCTATAATTTCGCAACAAATATTGACGGATGGACTGCTTCACAAAGCTGTTCTGCTACGACAGGGACTTGGTCGTGGGTTAGTGACGGTGGAGTTGGCGCAATGCGTTGTGCTAATGTTGATAATTCAAGTCAAAGTCTGACATCTCCTCCTGTTCTTCTTTTGGGAGCCAACAGTATAACTTTTAGCTATAATCACAAATTGTCTTTGGAGTCGGGCTACGACAACGGCATTGTGGTTTATCGCCTTCACAATGGTACTTCATGGGGAGCGTGGACGAAATTTACGCCGACAACAGGTTCATACACATACAGCGATGCTGTATTTCGTGAACCTTACATTAGTGCTTGCGCTACCAGCCCTTCACAAACTTGCTACTCCGGCTCGGCTGCATACACAACCCACAGCGGTACGGTCAATACGACCGGCATGGCAAATATTCAATTCGCATTTTTTACTTCTTCGGACGTTTCCGGTAATCTCGGTGGTTGGTATATCAATTGGGCAAGAATTCAAAGCACATCGGGAGCAGGAACACTTTGTGTCGGACCGCGCCGCGCCGTTACAGTGAATGTCGGAGTGCCCTCAAACGATAATATTTGTAATGCCTTCACCGCAAGTTTGGGCGACAACCCCGGACATACCAATACATGCGCAACTACGGAAGCCTCCGAACCGCAAGGCACTTGCTACAAAGCAGGTCCGATGGGCGACCCGCTGCCGAAATTGACACGCTCAATTTGGTTTAAATTTACACCGACTTTGACAAGAAATTACCTTTTCTACATCAAGGACGGATTAGCCTCTAACAGTCCGGTGATTCCCGCGACAGGCGGTGTTTTTGACTCGGAAATGGGGCTTTATCAAGTAACCGGCGGAACGGTTTGTGCCAATACTTTTGCAGCGGGACTCACGGTAGGGCAGTTAAAATGTAATGACGACCGCGCCGCAACCGGTTGGTATGCGCCTCACCCCTTGTATTCGGAATTTACACAAACGCTGAGCGTCGGGCAAACCGTTTTTGTACAGGTCGACGGAGCCGTTTATTCAAATACGGTAGCGGGCGGCGTAAAACGCGAAGAAGCTTTGTTGAATACCTCAACTTCAAGCAATATTAACCTTTTCATTGACATTATTTTGCCGGCAGACATCGTTGCTTTTTCTGCGAAAAAAACAGATAAATTCAATGTTTTGAATTGGGAAATTGCAAAAGAAATGAATGTTGACAAATTTGAAGTCATGCGCTCTTCGGACGGCAGGAATTTTGAAAGCATCGGAACAGTTGTCGAAAACGGCAGCAATTCATACACTTTTAACGATGAAAAACCGCTTTCACGCGCTTATTATCGCTTAAAAATCATTGACCAAGACGGCTCCTCTGCTGTTTCGGAAGTGGTTTATCTTTCACGCGAGGGCACAAGTTTCAATGTCATAGAATTGAAACCGAATCCGACCAAAGACCGCTTTGAGTTGAGTTTTGAAGTCGAAAAAGACCAAGATGTTCGCATTGATTTGATTGACGCTACCGGCAAAATTGTCAAAAACGCCGAATATGCCGCAAAAATGGGCATTAACGTTATCAGTTTTGATTTGAGCGAATTTAACAGAGGACTTTACAGTTTGCGAATCACATCGGGTAATGATGCAATTGTTCGTAAAGTGGTAAAAGAATAGCAATTTATTGGCAAAAAAAAAAGACTGCTTCGCAAGGGGCAGTCTTTTTTTTTGCCGAAAAACCAATTAAAATCCAAAACGCGCAATATTCGCCTCATGATGAATATTCTTTTTGCCGAGCAAATAATCAGAAAATTCATCGGCAAAATACGGAGTCAAACTCACGCCTTTGGCTCCGAAACCGTTAAAAATGTAGTTTCCTTTCTCGGAAAAATGTTCGCCGATAAAGGGTTTTCTGTCAACAGTCGTCGGACGAACGCCGTAAATTTGTTTGCGCGTGCGAATGTTTGCCGTCAAAAATTTTTTGATTTTATCTTCCAAGTAAATTTTGCCTTCCGCCGTCGTTGTCAAATCCAAGTTGTCGCGGTCGTGTGTTGAGCCTAACTTGTAAAAACCCTCATGAAAGGGCAACAGCCACACACCCGAACTGTAAATTTCGTCCCGCATTTCGCCTTCAATGTCAATGTACAACATTTCTCCGCGATTGGGGCGAAAAGGTAAAAATGACCACATGGCACTTGTCGCATCTTCAAGCCCGCGTGCCCAAATGATTTTTTTGAATTGAAAATTATTCCAAACAAAATTTTCGCCCTCGCGTTTGATGCTTTCCGGTGTAATATCCTTATTCAGAAAAATCCCTTTTTGAGAAAAATAATTCTCCGACGCAGCAAGTAAAGCCGGTAAATCGGCATATCCTGCCGGCGATGCGTTAATTCCGCCGAAGGGTGCGGCGATTTGCGGTCGTTCGGCATCATTAAAAACCCCGAAAGTTTGGTCTTGCGCCGCCCAATCGTTTTGCTCCGCATTACTTGATAAAATTCGGTAAAGATTTTTTTGATGAAAAATTTTTGCACCGAGTTTTTTTTCTAAAAGTGTGTAAAAATCAACGGCAAAAGGAAAAATTTCTTTGGCAAGCCATGTTTGTTGCAAATTGCGCCCCGTAATCGGGTTAAAAAGTCCGGCAGAAACGCGCGAAGAAGTGTTTTCTTTTTTATTATCGGCAAGCATTATTTTGAAACCTTTTGCCTCTGCCGTATGCGCCAAAACCGTTCCGGCAAGCCCCTGCCCTACTATCAAACAATCGAAAAGCATGGAAAATTATTTTTTTGTGAAAAATATTGAAAAAAAAGCCCCGAATTTCGGAGCCTGAAAAAAAAATTATTGCAAAGAGTTCCAAAGTAAATCTTTTAATTTGTCAATGTTGTGTCCGGTGGCAGATGAAATAAAAATATGCGGCAAGTCGACGGGTAAGTCTTTTGTGAGCAATTTTTCCAACTCTTCATCAATCAAATCGGATTTTGAGATTGCCAAAATTCGTTTCTTGTCCGACAATTCCGGATTGAATTTTTGCAATTCGGAAAGCAAAATATCGTATTGCTTTTTAATATCGTCAGCCGTTGCGGGAATCATAAAAAGCAAAACAGAATTTCGTTCAATATGCCTCAAAAAACGCAATCCTAAGCCCTTTCCTTCCGACGCACCCTCAATAATTCCCGGAATATCCGCTATCACAAATGATTTGTAATCATGGTAGGGAACAACGCCGAGATTCGGCACAAGTGTCGTGAAGGGATAATCCGCAATTTCGGGGCGTGCTGCAGAAACGGAGGCAAGCAGGGTAGATTTTCCGGCGTTGGGAAAACCGACCAAACCGACATCGGCAAGCACTTTCAGTTCTAAAACGTTCCACTCTTCAAGCCCTTCTTCGCCCGGTTGCGCATACATGGGAGTCTGATTGGTAGAGGTTTTGAAATGGTCGTTGCCCAAGCCGCCGCGACCGCCGGGGGTGAGGATAAATTCTTGTCCGTCTTCGAGAATTTCAACAATGACTTCTCCCGTTTCAGAATTTTTGGCAATCGTGCCGACGGGCACGTCTAAAATAACGTCTTTTCCTTGTCGTCCGCTTCTCCTCGCTCCTTCACCGTTGCCGCCGTTTTCGGCAACGACGTGTTTTCGGTATTTGAGGTGAATTAAAGTCCATAACTGCTTGTTACCGCGCAAAATAATGTGCCCGCCTCTTCCGCCGTCTCCGCCGTCGGGTCCGCCTTTGGGCACAAATTTTTCACGTCTGAAATGGACGGAACCTGCGCCGCCTTTGCCTGAACGACAGCAGATTTTTACGTAGTCTATAAAATTCGGTGAATCCATGCCGCAAAGTTAGTAATTTCTTTTTACAAAAAATCTGTATTTTTCATTGCAAAAATGAAATTTCCGCAATTTTAATGCGCGTGTGAATGTCCGCCCTCTTCTTTATTTGCTGTTGCATGAATGTAATACGCGCCCTGAGTAGCAAAAATGACATTTTCGGGTTTTTCTTCGAGGCAAATAAAACCGTCGCGGACAAATTTAACTTTCAATTTAATTTCTTCAAATTCGTATTCGTCCTTGTTTTGATTTTTCACTTTGTACGCCAAAAAATCTTCTCCTGTGCGCACAACGGCAGTTTCGGGCAAAACAAACGAATTTTCTTCCGCCGTTCCGAGTCGCACTTCGCCGAACATTCCGGGCAAAACATCGTCCGTTTTGTCCGTCATTTCAGCGTGCACACGAACCGTTTTTGTTTCGGCATCAACACCTTGTGCAATGGCATAAACTTTTGCTTTTTTAACGATTTTGCTGTGATTACTCGGCATAAATTTAACAATTTGCCCCTCTTTGACGGCATAAATGTCTTTTTCGTAGACCAAAATTTCGATATGCAAATGTTCGTTGTTGTATATTTCAAACAGCATTTTGTCGGCTTGCACAAATTCGCCGAGATTGGCATTGATGCCGTAAAGCGAGCCGGCGACGGGTGCAATTATCGGAATTTCGGAGAGAATGTTGTCAGCTCGTAATTTTTCGGGGTTTATTCCGAGCAATTTGAGCTGAGCTTTCATGCCTTCGACTTGCGCAAGGGCAATTTCGTAAGCCGATTGTGCCGCAAGTACATTTTTTTCGGCGACGGCATCGGATTTTTTCAATAAAATTTGCCTGTCGGCTTCCGATTTTTTGAAATTTAATTCTTGTGAGGCGGTCAAAAAATCTTTTTGCAAATTAATCACCGACATATCAGTCAAATACGCCAAAACTTGCCCCTTTTGGACTTTTTCGCCCTCATGCACACTGATTCGGCTGATTTTTCCGGCAATGAGCGAGCTGACCAAGGCTCTGTTTTGCGGCGGGAGGTGCAAAGTGCCGGTTGCTTTGATTTCGTTGCGAAGTGTTTTTTCAAGTGCCTCACCCAAAACGATGTTCATTTGGGCGAATTGAGCCTTGTTAATTTTGATGCCGTGAACCTGCTCCGATACGCTTTCGGTGTTCTTTGCCGAATTAGCGGAGCTGTCATGTAAGTGCCCGTCTTGTCCCTGCTCGCCGTCTGTATGCACGTGCGTATCCGTTTGACAAGCGGAAAAAAGCAAAATAATAAGCCAAAAAATATGTTTCACGGTACAATTTTGTTTTTGATGTTGATAAAAAAATGTCTTTTCGGCAGCGTTTTTACACTGCAAATTTAAGAAGATATTCGTTATTGCTTAACTGTTTGGTGTTTTTTTTCCGAAAATAATCCGAATACAATTTTATTCGCGGAGAAAAAAAGGCATTCAAACTTGCTGTTTCCGGAATTTGTTCGCGTTGCCGCAGCAATTAACTTATTTTTTTTCTGTAACGGATAATGGCGAAAATGGGCTTAGAAATAATATTTTTCGTAACTATTTAGCCGGTTTGTCAAAAATTGCACCGCGAGTTTAAGCTTGCGACCTTAAATTCGCTTGTTGACATGGCTTGTTCCATAAATTCGCAAGCTAAAGCTCGCGGTACACTCCGGCACAACTGTTATAAATTTTTGCAAGAAATCTTTTTTTTGTACTTTTACGTCTCTGATTTTAATCCATAAACGAGAATAACATGAGGCTTTTTTTTTCAATTTTTGTCTTTTTACTTTTGTTGTCGGGCGGAACGCTGAAGGCACAAAAAAACAGCTTTCGACTTCCGAAAGGCATGAAACCCGGCGCGGATTACGAACAAGGTGTAGTCATTGCGCGGCTCAAAGCCGATTTGACGGCAAAACAACGTTCGGCGTGGTCTGAACTCCAAAATAAAAAACTTTTTTCAGAAGTTTTACCCGCTTTTCCGCAAGCTGCAAAAGCCGAAGCCGCTTTGAGAAAAGAAAATTTGACTTTTTCGCTGAACGATTTTGTCGAAATTAAATTTGCCGCAGCTTTTCAAATCGAAAAAATTATCAACGATTTATTGGCGACAGATGCCTTTTTATACGCCGAACCTGCCCTCATTCACCACACGCTTTACTCGCCGAATGACCCTTTACACGGCAACCAATATTATCTCGAATTGACCAAAACCTACGAAGGTTGGGATATTCACAAAGGCGATTCGAGCATCATTATCGGCATTGTTGACTCCGGCTTTGATTTCAAACACCCTGATTTGAAAAATAAATTTAAGTACAATCAAGCCGACCCGATTGACGGAAAAGACAATGACAACGACGGATTTATTGACAATCACAAAGGTTGGGACTTTGCCGGTGCAAACGCAAACAGCCTGAAAACGGACAATGACCCGCAAGTTACGACCGGAAGCGACCATGGAATTGCCGTTGCGGGCTGTGCAGCCGCGCATACGGACAACAGCGAAGGGGTAGCGGGAATCGGTTTCAACTGTAAAATTTTGGCAACAAAACACGGCGCAGATGCAGGCGGAACGGGCATTTATCGCACATGGGACGGCATTTTGTACCAAGCCATGCACGGCGCGAAAGTCATTAACTGCTCTTTCGGCAGCTCCTTTTCAAGTCCGCTTGTACAAGACGTTATTAACAAAGCGGTTTATGATTACGATGCGGCAATTATTGCAGCGGCAGGAAATGACGGCTCGGACGAATATTTTTACCCCGCAAGTTACGACAACGTTTTGAGTGTGGGCGCGAGTGACGGCAGAGATGCAAAATCTTCTTTTTCCAACACGGGCTATAAAGTGGACATTGTTGCCCCCGGCTCCAATATTTTCATCACGCATCACAGCGAACGCGGTGCGTACAAATATACGCAGGGAACGTCATTTTCTTCCCCGATTGTAGCGGGTGCTGCCGGACTTGTGCGTGCAAAATTTCCCGAATTGACTGCGCTTGAAGTCATTGAACGCCTTCGCGCAACGGCGGATACCGTGTTTTACATGGTCAATTCTTCCCCTACTGTTTTGCACACTGTCGGTCGGGGACGACTTGATGTTTATCGCGCGTTGACCGAAAACCCGCCTTCATTGCGCGTTACGGCGGCAAATGCTTTCAACAACAACGATGAACCGATTATTCAAGGCGAAACAGGTTACTTGGCTTTGACCTTGAAAAATTTTCTCGAAGAAACGCATCAAGACATGACGGGCGAACTGACGGTTTTGACTGCCGATGTTACGGTTACGAAAAAATCCGCAAAAATCGGAAAAGTTAAAAAAGGAGAAAGCACGACTTTGGGAAAAGACGGTTTCGGCATTAAGTTAAACCGTTTTAGCGAACAAAATAAGCGTGTGATGTGCAAAATTGAATATTTTCAACCCGGTTTTACGGATTATGAATTTTTTGAATTACTTATTAATCAAAGTTTTACGGTTATTGCCGTAAACAGAATCAGCACCTCTGTCGACAGCCGCGGCATGATTGGCTATCACGACGACGACCGCACTTTGGGCGAAAGTTTTCGATTGGACGATGAGCAAAGAAAACTTTTTGAGTTGAGTTTTATGCTCGGGCAGAGCAAAACTGTCATTTCAAACGCGGCTCGCCCTGCCGAAAATGACAAAGCATGGGATAAAGATTTTGTTACGGTCAAACAAATTCGCGCAACTACGGCGCACGAAGCGGGAATGTTTATGTGGGAAGGCGAATTTACCGACGGCGCAGCGGTGAGCACACGCCGCGTAAACGTGCGTGTAAAGCACGCGATTATGGCTTGGAATACCCTCGAAAATGACAATTTTATCATTTCCGACTACAAAATTTACGGCACGGGCGGCAAAACGCATGACAATTTGCACGTCGGACTTTTTGCCGATTGGGACATCAGCGAAAACGGGCAAAAAGATTTTGCGGCTTGGCACGAGGAGGAAAAATTCGGCTACGTGTATGATGCTGCGGAAAATTATTTTGCCGGAATAAAAGTTTTGAAAAGTGAAAACCAAAATTATTATGCAATAAACAACAATCAAAACGCGAATGATACGCCTTTCGGTTTGTATGACGGCTTCACGCATGAGGAAAAATTTCTCTCTTTGTCGAGCGACTTGGAATTTACATTTGCGGGGCAAAGCAGCGGCGGCGACATCAGTCATACGGTTGCTTACGGACCGCATCAATTAAAACCGAAGGACAGTATGCGCGTTGCGTATGTTTTAATGGCAGGCAAAACTTTGGAAGAATTGGTAAAAGCGGCAAAAAATGCGGATAAAAAGTACAAAGAAGTGCTTGCTCATGAAGAAAAACCCCTTGCGGCAGAGCATTCTTTGCGCAGTGAAGAATGGCGCATGTATCCGAATCCGGCAGAAAACATCGTCCGTATTCAACTCGAAAACACCGGCGGAGAAGCGGTTGCGTATGAATTGTGCAATGTTTTGGGACAAAAATTGCGCTCGGAAAATCTTGTTTCTGACGAAGGAAATTTTTCAATAGACCTCAAAAATTTACCTTCCGGTATGTACTTTTTACGCTTGTCGGTCGGTAACAGAAGCGGCAATAAAACTTTGATTATCCGATAATAAGTTTTGCAACTTGTTGTTTAAAAGGAGTTTAGAATTTTTTTAAAATAAAACCTGTATGGATTTTTTCCGTACAGGCTTTATTTTTTCTCCGCCGTCGTTTGTAACTTCACCATAGCCATCAGGTTAAATTTTTCATGATAGAAAAAGTGTTTTTTTTTTGATGAATCACTTTTCTCTTTGCTTCTTTTTTTCGTAACTCTTCAAGTTGCACTGCAAGTTTTAGATTGCGGATTTTGAGGAATGTATCTTGCAACAAGCGAATGTAAAGTTGCCGGCTAAAGCTCACGCTACATTTTGGGCAAACCGGCTAAATACTTACATTTGAACAAATACTTACAGCCTGTTAAATTTAGCTAAAAAAAATATAAAAAAAACTCGCTTTTCGGAGCTTTTTTCAAATGTATTCCCAAAAAATACAAAATCGGCAAAAAAAGTCAAACAAATCGCCCAAACGCTTATTGTATCTTGTTTCCATTTCTTATATTTGCAGCACTATCCCAAAACTACAAAAATTTATCTCTTAAGCTGTTCACCAATTCAAAAAGGTTTTGAAAAAAAGGCATTTATTAAAAAAAGCGATTCGAAAAATTTTCGGCGTGTACAAAAAAATCACCCTTTTGCTGATTTTTCTTGTGCTTTTGCTGCCTTTTTTGTTTTATTTTATTCAAAATCAACTTGCTCAATACGCCTTAAATTACCTTTCGTCAGAAACCGGTTTTGAGTATTCGGCAAAGTTGTTTCGATTAGAT
>JBPOJO010000528.1:0-3443 GCA_052033485.1 Bacteroidota bacterium
CAAACAACGGCAAATCAGTCGTTTGTGAAGACACAAACAACGGCAAATCAATTGAACGAAGTCGCTTGTGAAGACGCAAACAACGGCAAATCAGTCGCTTATGAAGACACAAACTACGGCTGAGAACAAAAGAAAGCCTTTTTCCGCAGGCAATGAATTTTAGGTATAGTGTTTTTTTAGTCTTATTAATCCCAAAACATTGTCGGGTACGAGATATTTAACGGATTTTCCGTTTTTGATACAATCTCTGATATAAGTTGCCGAAATGTTAAAATACGGCTGAACGTCCAAAACATGCACACTTGAATGCTCATGAAAAGGCGTTTTGAGTGTGCCTTTACGCGGATAAACGTACAGGCGATATTTTTGCAAAATTTCCTCATGGTTTTTCCACTTTCCGAAGCTTGTCAAATTATCTTCTCCGATAATGACTGAAAAACGATGTTTAGGGTGCTTTTCGCTAAGTTTTGCCAAAGTTTCTACGGTATAATTAGGCTGCGGCAAATAAAACTCAACGTCTGTTACCCTAAAATTCGGATTGTCTTCAATCGCCGCTTGCACCATTTCGTAACGGTCTTCGGCATGCAGCAAAGTGTTTTGCGACTTATGCGGATTGTGCGGCGAAGGCACAAACCAAATTTGTTTCAAATCCGTATTTTCGCGAACGATTTCCGCAAGGGCAAGATGACCGATGTGAATCGGGTTAAATGAGCCGAAATAAAGACCTGTTTCCATAATTTTTTTTTTTGCAAAATAAAATTTCGTTTTCCGTACCGCGTGAATGCGCAAAGAAGGCTAAACTTGCACAAAAAAAATTAAAAATCACGCATTTGTCAACTTACATTTTCAAATAAAGAGAAATAAAGCGTAAGTTTGCGCGTCATTTTTGCGATACCGAATTTTTTATGATGCGCCGGGAACAACTATTTTTTTTCTTTTTTCTATTTTCAGTGCTCTTAACGGGCATTTTTCAGCCTGTTTTTGCTCAAACGACAAAATCGGATTCTGTTCGTGTCAATTTGGGTGATTCCACTAAAACAGCGGACACATTAAAGGCTGACCGCGATTTTGAAACCACTATTGTTTACAAAGCCTCCGATTCTATCCGTTTCAATTTGCGCGAAAGGCAAGTGATAATGTTCAATAACGCTTCAATTGATTATGCCAAAATTTCGCTGAAAGCCAATCATATCGAAATGGATTGGAACAGAAACACGGTTGCGGCACGCGGCGTGTATGATTCCGTTACGAAGGAATTTGTAGGAACGCCTGTTTTTAAGCAGGGCGATGAAAGTTACGATTCAAAAGAAATGAAATATAATTTCAAAACAAAACGCGCGATTGTTAAAGAGGTGAAAACCAAGCAGGGAGAGGCGTTTGTTTTGGGCGAAAGAATTAAAAGGGAGGCGAACGAGGATATTTTTGTGCGTGATGCCATCTATACGACCTGCAATCACCCGAAGCCGCATTTCGGTATCAAAGCCACTAAGATAAAAATGGTCGGCAATAAAGAAATTATCACCGGTCCGTTCTTTTTGACGGTTGAGGGCGTTCCGACACCGCTCGGTTTTGCTTTCGGTTTAGTACCCGTTCCGAAGAAAAAAACATCGGGAATCATTGTTCCGCAATACGGCGAGCAAAAAGACAGGGGATTTTTCTTGCGCGACGGCGGTTTTTATTGGGCGACAAGCGAATATATTGACTTTACGTTTTTGGGCGAAATTTATTCGCGCGGAGGTTGGGGATTGCGCTCACAAAGTCGCTACAAAAAACGCTATCGTTATGACGGCGGATTTGATTTGCGTTACAATCGCTTGCCGAGCGGCGAAAAAGGCACGCCGACTTACCAAGTTGAAGAGGGTTTTTGGGTAACATGGCGACACGCGCCCGAAACGCGCGGTCCGAGCCGTTTTTCGGCTTCCGTCAACGCCGGTACGACGACTTTTAATGCGCGAAATTCTCAAAATGTCAATAATTATTTGTCCTCCTCTTTTTCGTCTTCCGTCAATTATTCGACCTCATTTAAAAAAATGAATGCGAATACAAGTGTCAGTTTGCAGCATCAACAAAATGCAAGAACGGGCGTAATGACACTTTCGCCTCGTTGGGCAATCGGGCAAAACAGCCGTTACATGCCCTTTAAAGACATTAAAAATCCGCGCAATCCCTTAAAACAGGTCGGTATTTCATACAACTATGAGGCAAGAATGGACATTACGAATTTGCTTGTGCCGCCGAGCACGCCGTTTAAACAGCCGAGCGATTCGCCGAGAGCTGCGAATGATACCGTTTCTTTTAACTTTGCCAATTTTGCCAAAATGTTGGATTATTCTAAAGTCGGGGCAAAACATTCTTTCAAAACTTCCACGTCCATGACAGTTGCGAAATACTTTAACCTTTCTCCTTATGCCAATTACGACGAAATTTGGTATCGGGAAAAATATGAATATGAGTGGGTTAAGGGTGATACCGCACGCACTTTAACGCGACCGGGTTTTACGCGAATGTACTATTTTGACTTCGGAACAAGTTTATCCACACGTTTTTACTCATTTTTTTATTTCAAAAGTGAAAAACTTAAAGCCATCAGGCATTTAATGACTCCGAGTTTGAATTTTTCAATGCGCCCCGATTTCGGCGACAGCAAATGGGGTTTTTATCAAGATGTGAAAAATGAAGACACCGGCGTAATCAAAAAAACACCGACAGTGAACGGCAATTTCGGCGCCGCGCCGCTCGGTCGTTCGGGCACTATCAGTTTCAGCGTGGACAATACTTTGGAGGCAAAAGTGCAAAAAGAAGATGAAGAAAAACCAAAAAACATTAAATTAATTGACAATTTCGGCTTCAACGGTGCTTACAATTTGGCGGCAGATTCTTTCAAATTGAGTGATATTTCTGCCAATATCCGAACCAATTTATTTCAAAAAATAACGCTCAACGTCGGAACACGCCTCGACCCCTACACCTACGAACTCCTCAGCAAAGATGCCGCTACAAAGAGCACTCAACAAAGAAAAATTAACCGCTACGCATGGCAAACGGGGAACGGAATCGGCAATTTGAGCAATATTAACTTCACGTTTTCGACTTCCATTGACCCGAATACTTTCAAGAAAAAAGACAGTCGAAGCGGCGGTTCGGGCGGCAATAAAGCCCTGACGGGTGCGCAAAATGCGCCTGCAGAAGCCAAACCCAAAGAGGAAAAACAACTGACGGAAGAAGAACAAGCCTATATCAACGAAAACAAAAAATACTACATTGACTTTAAAATTCCGTGGAAATTTACCATCAATGCCAATGTAAGTTATCAAAAAACCGGCTTTGCCGAGGCGGTTTTGACCAAAACCGTAGATTTTAACGGCGAATTTAATATTACGGACAAGTGGAAAATTACGTACCGGAGCGGCTACGATTTTCGCACCAAAGAATTGTCTTTTACC
>JBPOJO010000680.1:0-3564 GCA_052033485.1 Bacteroidota bacterium
CCGTTACTTGTGTCTACACAAGCGACATTTTCCTTTGCACTGCAAATCGTTTTTGTAAGAAATTCCCGCCGTTACTTGTGTCTTCACAAGCGACTTTTTCATTTGCACTGCAAATCGTTTTTTTAAGAAATTCCCGCCGTTGCTTGTGTCCTCACAAACGACTTTTTCATTTGCACTGCAAATCGTTTTTTTAAGAAATTTCCCGCCGTTACTTGTGTCTTCACAAGCGACTTTTTCATTTGCACTGCAAATCGTTTTTTTAAGAAATTCTCGCCGTTGCTTGTGTCTTCACAAGCGATTTTTTCATTTGCACTGCAAATCGTTTTTTTTAGAAATTCTCGCCGTTGCTTGTGTCTTCACAAGCGACTTTTTCATTTGCACTGCAAATCGTTTTTTTTAAGAAATTCCCGCCGTTGCTTGTGTCCTCACAAGCGACTTTTTCATTTGCACTGCAAATCGTTTTTTTTAAGAAATTTTACCTCATTTTCGGAAAAAGCCGACAAAAAAATCCTGTCAGGGACGAACCGTTATTAGCAAAAATAAGCAAAAAAAAATCTCGCATGAGCTATCGTTTATGGTTTGTAATCTTTAAGGCGCAAGCTGTTAGCTCGCGTTACAATGTTTAACCGGAGTGTACCGCGAGCTTTAGCTTGCGGATTTGGAGGATTGATAACCTGCAACAAGCGAATGTAAGGTCGCCGGCTAAAGTTCGCGGTACGCTTTTGGGCAAACCGGCTAAAAAGTTACAATATTTTCCCAAAAGAGGTTAAAACGGTAAAAAAAAGACAATTTTTCCTTGTCATTCCTGTTTTTTATCTACTTTTGCTTTGCTAAGTAAGTTAATCCTTGCGCAAATGTGAGGAAAAAGTTGGAAAACACTCATTGTTTTTCGTTTTTTTTGTAAAAAAACGACCTTGAACTGACGAAAATTAAAACGGTGATTGCGATGCCTTTGTGTTCTGCACGGAATCAATATGTAAAAATTTTGTATCAAAACAACTCTTTTTAACTTCTTTTTGCAGTTAAAAGTGAAAAATTATTCATTTGCATCATAGTCAAAATGGCAAGAAATAAATTGCAGTTTATCGAAAACTTATTGATAACGGATTTCGCCGCAGAGGGAAAATGTTTGGGAAAACACGAAGAAAAAGTTGTTTTTGTCCCTTTTACCGCACCCGGCGACCTTGTCAAGGTGAAAATTTCTAAGTGGCAAAAAAATCACGGAGAAGGTTTTACGCTTGCCTTTCACCAAAAATCAACACTTCGACAAGAACCCGCTTGCGCACATTTCGGCTTGTGCGGCGGCTGCAAGTGGCAACATATTTCCTATCAACAACAACTTTCTTTTAAAGAAAAACAAGTTGTTGAGCAACTGAAAAGAATTGCAAAAATTGAATTGCCGCCCGTCAGCCCGATTTTAGGCTGCGAAAATGAATTTTTTTACCGAAATAAACTCGATTTTACTTTCGGAACGCGCCGTTGGCTCTCATCGGAAGAAGTGGCAGCGGGAGAAAAATCCGATTTCAGAGGACTTGGTTTCCACATTCCGGGGCGTTTTGACCGAATTATTGACATTGATAATTGTCGCTTACAGCCGGCACCTTCAAATGAAATTCGAAATGCTTTGCGGGCTTTTTGTACGCAAGAAAATATTCCTTTTTACGATGCCGTTGACCGCCAAGGGCAAATGCGCGGCTTAATTATTCGCAATTCGCCGACAACGGGTGATTTAATGATTATTGTGCAATTTTTTGAAAAAAATAACGCACAAATCAATTCTGTTATGAATTTTTTGAAAAATAATTTTCCGCAAATTACTTCGCTCAACTATGTTCATAATCCTAAAATGAACGACAGTTACAGCGATTTGGAAGTTTGCAATTTTTCGGGAGAAGCTTTTATTACTGAAAAAATGGAAGATTTGACTTTCAGAATCGCGCCGAAGTCTTTTTATCAAACGAACTCCCTTCAAGCCTACGAACTGTATAAAATTGTCAGAAATTTTGCCGCGCTCACGGGTGCGGAAAACGTCTACGACCTCTACACGGGGACAGGCACTATCGCAAATTTTATCGCAAAAAGTGCAAAAAAAGTTACAGGAATTGAGTACGTCGCCGACGCTGTCGAAGATGCAAAAGTGAATGCAAAACTCAATGGTTTGAACAATACAGCCTTTTTTGCAGGTGATATGAAAGATATTTTTACGGAAGAATTTGTGCAAAAAAACGGAAAACCCGATGTTATCATCACTGACCCGCCGCGAGCAGGAATGCACGAAAAAGTTACGGAAACTATCTTGCGTTTGGGCGCGGAAAAAATCGTTTATGTCAGTTGTAATCCCGCAACACAAGCGCGAGATTTGCAAATTTTAGGTGAAAAATATCTTTTGACTGCCGTGCAACCCGTTGATATGTTTCCGCATACGCATCATGTTGAAAATGTCGTCTGTTTGCAGAAAAAAACAGGTTTTTAATGCAAAAATAATGTCGGAACAACAGGACTAAAGCTCAAATATTTTCCGGTACTTTTGTAAAAAAGACTTGAAAGTATATCCCTTTGATTCAAAACAACCACTAAAAAATCAACATTCGAGCAAACCACTTCCGAATTAATTTTTTCTCCGATGCTTTCTTTGCCTTTTGCTAATGCCAAAAATTTCAAGTTTGGGTTGCGAGAGGCGTATTTTTCTTGCATATTTTGAAAACATTTGTCATGCTCGGGATTGCCCTGCTCAATGTGCAAACATGTTAGTTCAAAGGGGTAAATTTTTTGCCAAGAAAGCAAAATGTCGAGGTAATCTTCCTGAACCGGCTCGCCTGTTGTCGCAAAATACCATTTTGAAAAACCTTTTCTGAAATCCGGTGCGGGCAGGAGTAAAACGTTGTTTTTTAAGGATTTAGCCAATCCGTAAATACCCGGCGAGCCGAAACTTTCCGATGACTTTCCGTTTTCTTTTGCCCTGAAAACAATCAAATCTGCATGAAAGGCAGCCGCTTGTTTGGCAAAAGCCTGAGCAGGTTGTTGTTTTGATTGTGTAATGAATGTTTCGACGGAAAATGATTTATTTTCGAGGCTTTCTGCGAGGTATTTTTCACAAAGCGAGTCAAGAAAGGATTGTCCTTCTTCCATCAAATTTCGCATCTTTACATCATATCTGTACTGATTTGCACCCGGCGGTAAAGAATTGTAAGCCAAATAATTA
Organism: Bacteroidota bacterium; assembly: GCA_052033485.1. Taxonomy (GTDB): domain Bacteria; phylum Bacteroidota; class Bacteroidia; order Cytophagales; family Bernardetiaceae; genus JBPOJO01. The sequence goes on from JBPOJO010000680.1 coordinate 3,203, forward strand.
ACAAAAATTTTCGCACCGAAACACTTTGCTAATCGAACCGTATAGTCCAATTTTTCGGCTGCCGAATCACTGACTTTAAGCGGCAAATATATATTTTTCATACCACGATGTTGTGAAGTTGAAGGAAAAAAGACAAGTTGAAAATAAAATTTCAGTTTAAATCGCCAAATTTTACTTTCTCCATGACTGCTTTTGCAAATTTAATATTTTGTTTTTAATTTTTAGAAATTTCAAAAAAAAATTTGGCGAAAATCAAAAATTTACGACAAAATTTGAATTTTAAGCTTTAGAATCAACAGTTCTCAAAGATTTGTGTTGGTGAAGCGGTTTGATTTTGTCGCTTGTGAAGACACACGCGACTG
>JBPOJO010000386.1:0-6658 GCA_052033485.1 Bacteroidota bacterium
AAAAATATTGTCGGCATTTATAACAGTCGCTTGTGAGGACACAAGCAACGGCGGGGACACAAAAAACGGCTGAAAAAAGCAGCCTATTATAAGGCTAAGCCTTATAACAGTCGCTTGTGAGGACACAAGCAACGGCAGAGATGACGACTTTCTAACAATATACAACGCTAAAGGCGTATTTTGTGCCGTTAGGCACTTGATATTGGTAGAAAAATGCTCCCCCGCTTTTTTTTGTTCCGTTAGTACCTAAATATTTTTCACAAATAAGAAATGTTGACAAATTTTTCTCTGTTTAGTTTTTCATGTTTTCGTCAATTCTTTCTGTCCTAAAATTTTGCCTCTAATTTTGACCTACTTTTGCAACACGGCAAATTTTTTTTGCGTTATGCTCTCAATTAAACTTTTTAAAGCCATGAAAAAAAACGCTTTTCTTTCTCAATTTCTTGTTGCCTTAACGGTGTTTTTGGCGACATTTTCTTTTTCGTCTTACGCACAACAATTCGGAAATCGCACCGGCAAAATTTGGTATGACGAGGGCTATCTCTACGTCAATGTTCCCGAAAAAGGGGTTTGGGTCATAGACAATTACGAACCCAAATCTCCGAAAAGAGTCGGTTTTATTGAAATTCCGGGCAACGTGGACATGGCGGCACAAGGTACAATTCTTTACGCCGACAGTTATGACGATTTGGTCTGTTTGGACATCAGCAATATGCAAAATATTCGCGAAATAAAGCGCATTCCCAAAATTTTTTCACACAGAAAAAAAGCCTTTCGCTCCGAAAGTGATTCGCGAATCGCATGGCGCAACGGTGCAAATCCGAACGATTTGGCAGACCTTTTCAGACAAAGCATCACAAGTATGGGTATCGGCGGCAACAACGGCGGAACTTTCGGGCAGGGAACGGGAACGGCTAATGTTTTGGTGCAAAACCTCAACACGCCGACATCAGGCGGCTCGGCGGCTTCTTCGAACTCAAAAGGCGGTTCTATGGCTTGTTTTACGATTGCAGGCAACTACATGTATGCGATAGACGCGCAATATCTCCATATTTTTGACATCAAAAAAGCGGCTGACCCGCAAAAAATCAGCAACAATATTTTTGTCGGAACGGACATTGAAACGATTTTCAGCGCGGACAACAAACTTTTTATCGGCTCGGCACTCGGAATGTTCATTTATGACTTGAGCAATCCGCAAAATCCGCAAAGACTCGGTCAATATGAGCATACACGCAGTTGCGACCCTGTTGTTGTCGAAGGAAATTACGCATTTGTAACGCTCCGCGACGGTTCGGATTGCAGAGGCGGGGTGAATCAGTTGGACATTTTGGATATTTCTAACGCCTCAAAACCGCGCAAAGTGAAAACTTATACGATGCACAATCCGCACGGTTTAGGCATTGACGCGGGAACACTTTTTATATGCGACGGCACGGCAGGATTGAAAGTGTATGATGCAAAAAATCCCGAAAAAATCGTTGAAACCGCCCGTTTTCCGAATATCAACACGTTTGATGTCATTCCTGTCGGTTCAAAGAAAAACTTGCTGATGGTCGGAAATGATAAAATTTATCAATATGACTACAAAGACCCGAAAAACATTGTGCTTTTGAGCGAGTTTTCGGTGTTTGAAGCGAACTAAATAGCTGTTATTCAATTAATTACACCCTAAGAGTTTTAAAAATCCTTAGGGTGTATTTGCCTGAAACACAATCCATCGGAATTTTTTTAACGATAAAGCTGTTTAGTTAAGCGTTGATACTCAATCGGAAAGACGAAATTTGTGAACAAAAAAGAGCGGGGGAGCATTTTTCTACCAATATCAAGTGCCTAACGGCACAAAATACGCCTTTAGGCGTTGTATATTGATAGAAAGTCGTACCTAATATCCTTAACACTTAACTAAACAACATTGATACCTAAAACAAAACATAGCGCAGCCTTTAGATTGCGAAATTGATTATGAAAAAAATAAGCGCGAATTGCAAAAAATCTGCTTTTTTCTTAGCTTTGCGCCTCAAATTTTGACAAAGGAAAGTTGCCGAAGTCGGAGGCAGCGAAATAGTTTTTTTTTGCCTTGCATAATTTTTTTAATGTTCAAAATTGATGATTAAAAAATTTCCCGACTAAAATTTTTCAATATAAAATTATGACGACTATCAGTAAAGAATTTCACTTTTGTGCGGCGCATTTGCTTCTCGGTTTGCCCGAAACTCACCCTTGCAGTCGCTTGCACGGTCATAACTACGTTTTGCGTATTTTTTTGCGCGGGGAACCCGACGCAAACGGGTTTGTTCAGGATTACCGCGAACTTGATAAAATTAAAAATTATGTTAAAAACGAACTTGACCATCAATTTTTAAACGATATTTTTCCGAATATGAACACCACTGTTGAAAATTTGTGCCGTGCCATTTTTGACAAATTTAAACCCGATTATCCGCTGATGTGTGCCGTTGAAATCAGTGAAACACCGAAAACTAATTGTCGCTACGAACCGTAAAATTTAAAAACTTGCCGATGCAACATGAGCTTATAACGAACATTTTCTCAAAGAAATGTCAGTTCTAAGCCTTTTTTTTCGATATTTTACAAGCTGCCTGCCGAGTGCAATTTTATTTTTTTTATTCAACAATCTTTTCATTAGGCATATTTTTTGTATTTTGTGCGTCCGGCAGTAAATTTGCCGAAACTTTACTCAATTCAAAAATTGCTTATTATGAAACAATTGCCAAAATTTATTCTTCTATTTTTTTTCCTGAATTTTATTTCTTATGATTTTTTTGCCCAAAATTTAATCCCGTTTCGCGTTTTTACGGAAGATGCCGACGGTTTATACGGTTTTCGCGACAAAATATCGGGCGAAGTTGTGATTCCCGCGCGTTATGCGTCCGCAAGCGACTTTGAAAATCAGAAAGCAAAAGTTTCGCTCAACGGCAAACACGGCTCCATCGCCGACAATGGAAATATCCTCATTCCGCTCATCTACGATGATTTGGGCAACGAGCGCGAAGGGCTGATTTCGGCGAAAAAAAATGGAAAATACGGTTTTATCAATCCGAGAAACGAAATTGTCGTTCCTTTTGAATACGATTTTGCCTTTTATTTTAAAGATGATTTGGCAAGAGTACAAAAAAATAATAAAATCGGCTTTGTAGACCGCAACGGAAAACAGGTCATTCCCGTCGAATTTGAAGATGCTTACAGTTTTCACGAAGGTTTTGCCTATACCAAAAAAGACGGAAAATATGGTTTCATCAATAAAAAAGGCGAAACGGTCATTTCTCACCAATTTGACGATGTTAAATCTTTTAAAGACGGTTTGGCGGTAGTCAAAAAAGACGGGAAATACGGCATTATCAATACTGCCGGAAAATTCGTTTTTGAACCGCAAAGCGAAGAAATGCCTTTCTTTTCCGAAGGTTTGGCACAAATTAAAATTGAGGAAAAACACGGTTTTATCAATACGGAAGGTAAAATTGTCATTCCGGTTGACTATCAGGAAGCAAAATTTTTCACTGCGGGAAAAGCACCCGTCAAAAAAGACGGAAAGTGGCTTTGTATAGACAAAAATAATACAGTTTTGTTTGAAATTCAGGGCGAAATTGAAGAAAATTTTCGCAACGGATTCCTCAAAACTTTTCAAAATAAATTGTTTGGTTTGAACGATATAGCGGGGAAAATTATTTTGCCGAATGAATATCAACAAATCGGAGATTTCGCGGACGGTATGGCGGCGGTCGAAAAAAATAAAAAACTCGGCTGTCTTTCCGATGACGGAACTTGGTTTTTTGAGCCTAATTTTGATGAAATTTCGCGCGCCAATGCCAATGTTGTTTTGGTGAGAAAAGATTTGCTTTGGGGAATTTTTTTGAAAAATGAAGGGCGAAAAATCTACATCGAACCGACTTACGATGAAATCGAAACGGCGGATTTTGCAAGCGTTTTTTTAGTTAAAAAAGGCAAAAAATATGCCGTAGTCGGCGGCAAAGGCGAATACACAGTTCCCTTTAAAATTGATGAATTTCGCCGATTGGACAACTATTTATATGCCGTAAAAATTGCGGGTAAATGGGGTTGCGTCAATGAAAAAGGCAGTTTGGCAATTCCTGCGATTTATGAAGAAGTTCGCAATTTTTATCAGGGTCTCGGTGTTTTTAAACTTTCGGGACGCTACGGCTGCCTTGATACGCGCGGAAATCCCGTTGTGCCTTTTGAATATGACTATATTTTTCCGCTTTCCGAAAATATTTTTTTACTCAAAAAAGGCGACCGTTATTCCTACATGACTGCCGACGGAAAATCGCTCGGCAAAACGCTGTACAATTTTGGCAAAAGTTTTCGCAACGGTTTTGCAGCCGTGAATCAAAACGGAAAGTGGGGTTTTATTAATGCGGAGGGCAAAACAGTCATTCAGCCGGAATTTGATTATTTGAATAATTTTAGCGAAAAATTAGCTGCCGCACAAAAAAACGGTCTTTGGGGATATATCAACGAAAAAGGAAAGGCGGTTATTTCCTTTCAGTTTGCCGACGCAAAAGATTTTTCTGCGGGCAAAGCCTTAGTGAAAAAAGGAACGGAATGGTATTTTATCAATCAAAAAGGCGAATTGCTTTTCGACAATCATTTTGAAGATGCCTTTTCTTTTCGCAACGGAGAGGCATGGGTAAAAGAAAAAGACGATTGGAAAAAAATTACGGAAAAGGGCGAAATTATTCAAAATGAAAGCCCCGCAAGCGATGTTTTTTTGGACATTGAGGCGCAATTTGTTTGGGCAAAAGACTACAAAAGCAATAAATACGGGCTGTCCGTAAAATCCTCCGTTATTCGCCCTTTTGTGTTTGATGCCGTCAGCGCGACAGTGGGAAGCAACAAACTTTTCGTTCGTTATGACCAAACTTGGCAGTATATCAACAGTCGCGGCGAAACGGAATGGCTTCATTATGACGACGTTGACTACGGTTTGATGTCCGGCACTGCTGTTTTGAAAAAAATCACCAAAGAGGGGAAAGTGGGCTATTTTGACATTGAAACCGAAAAAATTGTCATTCCCCTGATTTATGACGGCGGAAGTTCATTTCACTACAAATTTAAAAAAGGGGAAGATTTTCTCTCCAATACGGCGCGTCCCGTGAGCGGCACTGCGATTGTGTGTCGCAACGGAAAATGGGGAATTATTGACATGAAAGGTGATGTTGTTGTGCCTTTGGAATACGACGAGGCGGATAATTTTTCGGAAGGATTTGCCAAAGTGCGAAAAGGCGAAAAATTCGGCTTCATCAATCAAAAAGGAGAAGTTGTCGTGCCGTTCATTTTGGACGAAGCCGAGGCGTTTTACGGCGGTTTGGCAAAGGTGAAAAAAGACAATTTTTGGGGTGCCATCAACATCAACGGCGATTTTTCGGTTAAAAATGTTTTTGACAAAATTCAAAATACCAATGATTTATTCATTTGGCAAGTTAAAAAAGGTGAAAAATACGGTTTGATTGATTTGAGAAAAATGGACATTCCGACCGAATATTTTGAAGCTGCGGGTACGCTTTTTATTAACGGCTTTTTAGAGTTTAAGCAAGACGGCAAATTTGGTTTTAAGGATAAGAACCTCAACACAGTCATTCCGCCGCAGTATGACGAGACGGGAAGCCCCGAAAATATTCCGATTGCGGTCAAAAAAGGCGAAAAATGGGGATTCATTGACGGTTTTAACAACGAAGTTCTGCCTTTTATTTATGATGATGCCGAATCTTTTGATTTCGGCGGGCAAGCGCGCGTGAAAATCAAAACTGAAATATTTTTTATCAACATGGAAGGAAAGCGTATGGAGGAGCGAAAAAGTAATCTTTTGGACAACAGCCCTTTTGATTTTGATGATTGGTAAAGAAATAAACAAGCTAAAACTAACATTTCCGTGTGAATTGTTAGTTTTTTTGCCGTTTTTGAAGCAATTATTACCATTTGATTCGTAACTCATTAGCCTGTAGCGCGAGCTTTAGCTTGCGACCGTATATAAGCGTTTTGTAGGTTACCCCACTTTAAATACGCAAGCTAAAGCTCGCGGTAAACACCGGATTCCGCCTTAAATTCGCAAGCTAAAGCTCGCGGTACACGCAGGCGAAACGGAATTTTGCCCTTTATTTTGCTACGATTCTATCTCCGGAATGGGAATATTAGAAAAAATAGTGAAAAAGCAACAAACTGATTTAGCTTATTAATTTCTTTCTAAAAGTTAATTTCAAAAGAAACTATACCTTCGCATACATTTCGCAATACCAATTAATTGCTGCTTTTAAGCCCTCGCTGAGATTGTGAGTCGGTTGATAATGAAGCAGTTGAGTGGCTTTTTTGACATCTGCCAATGAATGAGGAATATCCCCCGGACGAGGACTTTCGTATTTCACGGCTATATCTTTGATTGCCGGAATTCGCTCTGCAAGTAAGTCCCGAACAATTTCAAACATCATATTCACGGTAGTTCTCTCGCCGAATGCAACGTTGTAAACCTGATTTAATGCCTCTTTTTTTGTAACCGTCGCGGCTAAATAATTGGCTTGCAAGACATTATCAATATAAGTAAAATCGCGAGATTGCTCCCCGTCGCCGTATATCACGGGCGATTCGCCGCTCAAAAGCAAGCCGATAAACTTCGGAATCACGG
>JBPOJO010000017.1:0-12825 GCA_052033485.1 Bacteroidota bacterium
ACAAACGACCAAATTCCCAGCCGTTGTTTGTGTCTTCACAAACGACCAAATTCCCAGCCGTTGTTTGTGTCTTCACAAACGACCAAAAGACCGGGGACTTCATTGATTTTTCATAACTACTTAGCCGGAGTGTACCGCGAGCTTTAGCTTGCGGATTTATATAAAAAGCCATGTCGACAAGCTAAAGCACACGGTTCACTCCGACTAAACAATTACGATTTTTCAACAATTAAATTTGTGCAAGTACTTTAATCTGACAGTTCTTAAAAACTGTCAGATTTTGTTGAACAACAATAACGAAGACTTTTTAATTGCCAAAATCTTGTACAAGCTGATTGTAGGCATCTTTTTGCTCCGCAACAGGCGAATAACCGTATTTTATCACCAAAAGAATTAATTCTTTGGCAATTTTTCGCTTTTCCTCCGGTTCACTGACACTCTTTGAGGCTTCTATTTTTTGGGCAAAATATTTGTCCAAAAGTGCTTTTTTTCGCTTTTTCAACTCCGCCGTTAACGCGCCCGCATTGGATTCTGCCTGAATCGCAAGCTCCGCCGAATGTAAATAGTCTACTGCCGGTGCAAGTTTATCATTTTCCAACATTTTGGCAGAAAGTCCTAAGTTTGCTTCATAAACAGCTTTACGATAACGACTTATGAGGGCTGCATTGTCGTTCATGTCGAATATTTGCTCCGCAATTTTCAGCTCCGAAGCGGCTTTCACGAAATTTTTTCCCTCATTATATTGCTCCGCATATTCGACTGCTTTTTCAAACAAAAATTGGTAAACTTCTTTGCTTTGAGCGGCATCGTTGACGAATTTTCCGTAATTTTTTACAAAATCATCAGCCGTTCGCAAATCTTTAAGTGCCGCGTCGAGGTGATTTTGAAAAACTTTGAAACGTGCCTCGCTGAGCATAAATTCAAATTGGTCATTTCGCGCTTTTGCCGTTTTTTCTTCGACAACTTCCCGATTTTCTTGCGGAACAATTTTTTGTTCAAGAATTTTCTCAGCCTTTTTATATTCGGCAACGGCAAGCTCAAAATCAAGTGCATTGAGGTGCGAATCGCCCGATTTGAGGAAATACCAAAATAAATCAGTAAACAGTGCGACGGCGTAATCACGACTTTCTTCATCTAATTTCACCGATTGTAATGCTTTCAAAAGTTCGTTTTCGACAAGGTCAAAATCCCCGTTTGTGTAGGCAATGCGCGCAAGCTGAACGTGCGGAGCTGCGTAGTCGGGCTTGCGATTTGCCGCCTGACTGAAATATAGAATCGCCGTATTACTTTTGCCCTCCTCCATCAATTCAAGCCCTTTTTTGTAAAAAATAACATGAATATCTTTTGCCGAATTTTCAAAATATTCCTTCGCCTGCTCCAAATGATTCACCGCCTCATAATAAGCGGAACGAAATCCATCAGGGTCATAATCCGCAAGATTCAACTCCTGATTGTATTTCGAAAACTTGTGCAATTTGCTCTCTAAACTGCGCAATTTTTGTTCGTTTTCAAAAATTTTTGCGGCATCTGAAAAATTTGAACCGGTGATTTCGCCGTCAATCGCCTCAATTTCTTTTTTTAAGCCGGGGTAGGCATCAATCATCTCAAATTGATGAACAAGTTCTGCGACTTGATTGTCTGAATAAATGAAATTAACCTTTGAAATTTTAAACTTGTGCGCGCCTTCACTGACGGGGATTTTTTCGGTGTATAAACCCGCAACTAAATCGGATTTTTGCACATCGGCAAAAACATCGCCGCTTTCTAAAACCTTGTAAGACAGTGATTTAGGAATTAAATAATTGCCTACATGAAAACCTTTATACTGAAATTCTCCTTTAAAATCAGCCGGTTTAATGACAACTTTGAGGCTCTTCTGCGAACCGTCAACCGCCAAGTTTTTTTCGAGTGAAAAGCCGAAATTAATTGCGGAAATATTTTTCCCGTTCGCTTTGCACAATTTTTCGAGCATCGGCAAAACGGCAGGCGGTATTTTGTCCGCCTTGTAAAAGAAGACCTCTTTATCACTGACAGGTTTCACCTGCGCATTAAGCGTGAGATTAAAAAGCAGCATAAAAATTGCTGCAATAAACAGACGTTTCGACTTCATATCTAAGTGATTTTGTTTCAAGTGCATCTCCTCCGTTTAATCAGACAGATTTTGTACCGAAAATTTTTCAATGCCCAAAAATAACATTTTTTTTGATGCGGAAAAAATAAAAACGACAGAAAGGCAATTTTATCTGTTAAATGATTTTTTTAAACGAAATTTTGCCGACATCAGCCCTCAAAATCGGCTGACAAAACCAAAATGAATTTTAGATTCTCGCAAACCGACAGCTTGCTCGCCCGATTTGCCTGCGGCATAAACAAAGTTAAAAATTCCGCCCTTCATTTTGAGCGAAATGCCCGCTCCGAAGCCATAAGCCAATTCTTTTCCGGCAAAATTTTCCAAAAAAACCGCATCGGAAAATATAAACAAAAACGATTGCTTTTCCGTGAGCAAACGCAATTCCGATGTGTGCAAAAGGTAATTTTTGGCAAAAAATTGCATCTCGTTAAATCCGCGCAAAGTTTTTAAACCGCCTAATCGAAACAAATCGTTGTGAGTCAAATTGCCGTTTTCCAAATAAGCAGCCTGCCATTTTTCATGCCAAATAACGCGCGTCCGAATCGGAATATAGAGCAACAACTCCGCTTTTATTTCAAAATAAGAGGCTTTTTCGGGCAACTTTGTCATCAACAAACTGTCTGCAAAAGGGCTGCGCAAAAGGTTTTTCGTCCCGATTTTCCCCTCAAAATTCAATGCGTAACCGCGTGTAGGAAAGGCGTTATTATTGCTCTTTCGGGTCGAATAGGAAATGCCGTAAAGGTTCAATCGCCCGTCGGCAAGCGGTTTTTCGGGCTGAAAAGCTGCATTGGGGGATAGTAATCCGCTTGTATTGAGCAAAAAACCGAAGCCGAATCGTCCCGTTTGAGGTCGAAAATGCGAAAATGAAAAACCGCGTTTTACCGTCGAAAAAAGACTGTCTTCTTTCACTTGTTCAAAACGCAAAGACAAATCAAGCGGAAACCCCAAAAATTGCGGGTGCTGATAGCTTATTTGAAGAACTTGGGAACGCGGTTTTACGCGATTCCACAAGACATTGAGCAATTTTGCACTTGCAAAAAGATTATTTAATTCTAATGACAACTGCCCCGTAAAACTCAAGCCTTCTCCGTATTGATTGGGCTGAAAGCCTATTGCCCCGTCAAATGAATTGCTTTTTCCGCCTTTCGGCGAAAATGCCGCTATTGCCCGCTCATACCTGAAAGTCAAATCCGCCGTCGGATTTTCCTGCAAAAATGACAACTCGGAAAATAATTTTTCCGCAGCCTCAATTTTCGCTTGTGAAAAAAGCTCTCCTTTTTGCAAACGCAAAAATCGCATCAGAAACTTGCTTTTCAGCCGCGTATCTCCGCGCAGATGCAAGGAATCAAAGCGGATAAGGGTACCTTTTTCAAAACAAAATTCGGCTGTAACTTGTTCATTTTCAATATTTCTAATTTGAAATGTGTAGGAAGAAAACGGATAGCCTGCGTTTTCATGTGCGCGCAGGATTGCGTCCGCGCGTTGGGAAAATTTTTCAAAATGAAAAATTTCGTCTTTATCATTTTCAAAAATACTGCGCGATAAACTGTCGCAAAAAAGAATTTTTTTGAGACTGAATTTTTTTCCTTTAAAAATATAATTCTTTTTTGAAATGCTGTCATACAAAAAATAAGCATTCAAATAGCCCGATTGTTCGAGTTGCTGCACAATTTTACGTGAAAAAATTCGTTCATCATCGCGGCGAATGTTGACTTTTTTTGTCGTTTTTTTTTCTTCATCAATTATATACAAAAACTTTTTTTGAGCAAAAATATTCTTGAAAGAGAAAAATGTGAGCAAAAAAAGAAAAAAAAAAGAAAAAAGTTTCATGACGTTTTTTTGAAGACGCAAGATAGAAAAAAGCAACAAATATAATTTGCACAAATTTATTGTGGAAAAAAGCTAACGATACAATTTTTGCGAGACAGCTTGTTTGCACCCTCATAAAAAAAGGAAATAAAGCACATATAAAAGCATTTCTTTTCATGAAAGGAACGAAAGCATGACGAGTTTTTGTTGAGAAAAAAAATCATGAAATGAATATTTTGAAACATTTTTGTCAAAAAACGATTCAAAAACAACATTTCATTAACACAACGCACGCGAAAATAAAGTACGCTTGCAAGGTTTTTGAGGCTATTTTTTTTTATATTTGCATGCCGACACACGCTATAATAACCCGACATGAAGTTTGCTGCCCTCTTTTTTTGTTTTCTTACCGGAATGACTGTTTTTTGGGAATTAAATGCTCAAAAAAGAAGTTTTGCATCTGCTTTGTCTGTAAGCGATTACGATTGGAAAGCGGCTGTAGTTCCGGAAAAAATTGTCGAAAAAAACAAAAAAGTTTCTGCCGAATACCTTAAACATTTGCAAATTTTTGAATATTTCTACGACCGCAAAGGCAATTTGCGTTTGGTTGAACTTGTGCATAAAATTGTAAAAATTAATGATAATAAGGCTTTGCAGCAATTCAATAAAGTTTTTATCGAAAATCATAAAAAAGGCGGAATTTTAAAAATCAAAGAGCGGGCGGTCAGTCCGAGCGGAAAAATGACGGAATTAGGTGCAGAAAATATTCATCAGGTTCAAAATATAGGCAGCGAATACCATATTTTTGCTGTCGAGGGCGCGGAAAAAGGCGGCATTATCGAATTTTTTTACCTTCGTGAAATTGAGCCGGATTTGCACGGAGAAGAATTTTTGCAAAATATTATTCCGACACAAAATCTTGAATTTCAAATCATTAGTCCCAAAAATTTAATTTTCACGGCAAAATCTTATAACGGACTTTCACAACCCGTTCAGCATCATTTTGAGACTCACAATCTTATGTTGCTGCGTGAAGACTTTGTTCCGGCGGCACAAGTTGCACCTTTTTTAGGCTATACGTCGCATCTTAAAAGGATTAATTTTAAATTACAAAATGACTTTCACAAAGGCGATTATCAACATCTTTCTTGGAATGATATTGCAGACCAAGTCGCCTCTTCAATTTACGAACAGCCGAATGACAAATCGAAAGCCATACTTTTGCGTCATATTTACGACATCATTGCAGGCGAAGAGAGTGAAGAAGCTAAGATTACAAAGTTTGATAATTACGTAAAAAATTACATACGTAAGAAAAGTTTTTCTTTTGAAGATTTTTCTGATTGGGAGAAAATTTTTGAACATAAAATGGCTTCCGAACCCGAAATCATTAAATTGTATGCATTTTTCTTTGACGCGCTGCAAATTGAGCACCAATTAGTTGTTACGAGTAATCGCAGCCGCTGCAAATTTGATGCAGATTTTCCGACTTGGGATTTTGTCGAAACGCTTTTTTTCTTTTTTCCGAAACATAAAACATACCTAACGCCGACGGAAAGGAGTTTTTCTTACGGTTTTATCCCCTATTTTTTCACCGCAAACACCGGCTTGTTTATTCACAAAATTAACTTGGGCACACGGGCAGGCGGTACGGGCTATACGAATATCATCAATGCTCCTGCCGTCAGCGGCACGGAATCGGATTTTAAGCTCAGTTTTGACCAAGAAATGAACCTTGCTTTTTGCGACAAAAAGCAAATTTTTTCGGGCGCAAAAGCACTTCAATACCGTGTGAATGAAAGCGGAAACGCCGAAAATTACCGGCAGACTTACAAATTTAAAAAGTCCGTTTTTTCAAAATCACGACAATATTCCGAAGAATTTACGGATTTTAATGAGCCTGTTTTACTTGCCCAAAAAACAACTTCCGATGCTTTTTCGGAGTTTGCGGGTGATAAAGTTTTGGTGAAGCCGGACAACTTTTTGAAGGAAAATATTGCAGCGGCGCAAAGTTTTGAAAATGAAAACACCGCCGAAGTGGAGTTGGAATGTATGGAAAAAAATAAATCCAAAATTTTAATTTGTATTCCGAAAGGTTACATTGTTAAAAATTTAGATGATTTTAATAAAAAACTAAGCTACGGAACGCCCGAAAAACCGATTGCAGGCTTCGCGGCGAGCGCGAAAATTACCGAAGAGGGCATAGAAATTAAAACGGAAGAGTACTACAACGAAATTACTTTCGGAAAAGAGGATTTGAAAAAATATCACGCCGTTCGTGCGGCGGCGCGCGCTTTTCGCGAGCTTGTTTTGGTTTTCGAAAAAATCAATGTTGAGTAAGATTTCCAAAATACGTCAAAAAATCGCATTTTTCTGAAAAAATTTGCCTAATTTAGCCTGATAGTATTGCCGGCATCTTGCCGGCTAAATTTAGCTGTTTTAGGGTACATGATGATTATTTACAGTACAATCTTTTGCCAACAAGCTAAATAATTACAAAAATTTGCCTAATTTAGCCCCCGAAAAATTTATTTTGCCACATTCGCGTATGGTACACGAACAAATCTTTGCGGAAAGAGAAAAAATATTTTCCGTTCTTTCCAAGGCTGCCGCCGCTATTTTGCAGGTATATGAAAACAGCGAAACAATTGAAAAAACGTTAAAAAATGACGGCTCTCCGCTCACTCTTGCCGATAAAGCCGCACATCGCATCATTGAGGAGCAGTTGACAAAGTTATATCCGCAAATTCCCCTTTTGTCGGAAGAAGGAGCGGAAATTCCCGTCGAAATTCGACAAAAATGGGCAACTTATTGGTGTCTTGACCCGCTCGACGGCACAAAAGAATTTATCAAAAGAAACGGAGAATTTGCCGTTTGTCTTGCGCTGATAACCAACAATGAAGCCGTTGCGGGCTTTATTTTGCCGCCTGTTCAAGGAGAAATTTATTTCGGAATCAAAGGAAAGGGCGCGTTCAAAAAAGACAAAAACGAGCGTGAAATTCCGCTGAAAGTTTCCGGAAAAAAGGACAATATGACGGCAATCGGCAGTCGCTCGCACGCACAAAAAGAAGATGAAATTTTTCTGCAAAAGTTTTCTGTCGGAGGATTTACGGCGAAAGGCAGTGCGCTGAAATTCTGCATTATTGCGGAAGGAGAAGCTGATTTTTACTACCGCAGTGGTCCGACAATGGACTGGGATACCGCCGCAGGACAGGCAATTTTGGAAGCGGCAGGCGGTGCAATGTACCTCGAAAACGGCGAAAGAATGATGTACAACAAAGATTCGCTTCGCAACCCGTCGTTTTATTGTTTGCCGTATCAAAAAAATTAAGCAGAAATACGACACAACAGCATAGTTTTTTGTTGGCAGGCTCTTCAAGCAAAATTATTCAATAAGCAGCTTATTGATAGATTTTTATCAACAAAAATAAAATTTTTGCTCAAATTTACATGGTTAAAAAATGAAAAAATTCTTTCTCACACCGGGACCTGCCGAATTGTATCCTACGGTCGAAAATCACCTCAAAGCGGCTTTGCGCGAGGGAATTTGCTCAATTTCGCACAGGAGTACGGCATTTAAAAAAATATTTGAGGAGGCGGTCGTCAATTTGCGCGAATTGCTTGATTTGCCCCGTGATTTTTCAGTGCTTTTTTTGGGTTCGGCAAATGAAATTTGGGAAAGGAGTTTGCAAAATTTAGCGGAAAAACAGAGTTTTCACTTTGTCAATGGTTCATTTTCAGACTCTTACGCAAAATTTGCGGAATCGCTCGGCAAAAATCCGGATTCTGTGCGTGTTGCACTCGGAGAGGGATTTTCTTTGCGCGAAATGCCGTCGGAATCGGCAGCGGATTTTATTGCGGTTACGGCAAATGAAACTTCTACGGGGGTATTTGTGCAGGCGGAAAAGTTAAAATTTTTGCGTGCGAGCCGTCCTGAAGCTGTAATTTCGGTTGATGCCGTTTCAATTTTGCCGTGTTATGAGGCAAATTCGCAATTTTTCGACAGTATTTTCTTTTCCGTTCAAAAGGCATTCGGACTCCCTGCGGGTTTGGGCGTTTGGGCAGTCAACGAAAAATGCTTAGAAAAAGCCGATAAATTACAGAAAAACGGACATTATGTAGGCACTTTTCACGCATTGTCGGAGTTAGTTAAAAAAGCAAAAGACAATCAAACGCCCGAAACGCCGAATGTTTTAACAATTTATCTTCTTGCAAAAGTAAGCGGCGATATGCTGCGTTACGGAAAAGGGAGAATGTTGCGCGAACAGCAATACAAAGCGGCACTGCTTTATCATACGCTCGAAAAGTCGGAAAAAATGTCTGCTTTTGTTCAAAATCCTGAATTTCGTTCGCCGAGTGTGATAACCGCAGTTTGTGCTGAACCAAAGAAAATTTCGGAATATTTTTCCGAAAAATTGAACATACAAGTCGGAAGCGGCTACGGAACGATGAAGGAAACACAACTCAGAATCGCTAATTTTCCTGCGACTTCAAAAGAAGTTGTAGAAATGTTGTGTGATGCGATTGAAAAGTTGGATTAATATTTTTTTTGATTTTGGGAGCTTTTTCAGATAAATTTCAAAGTGTCGGACTGCAAAATTTTGCACGAATTTGTCAGGCGGTAGGGGGAATTTAAGGTAAGTTACAACGAAAAAATGTTTGTGAAGGGCGGGGTAAACAGCAATCCCTTGCCCTATGCACAAAGTTTATTTTAGCAGTTTTGTCCGCCTTTTTGCAAAAATATTGTTGCGGGCTGATTTATGATTTTAGCACTTCCTTATAATAATCAATGATGCCTTGAAAAATACCAAGTAATTCATCTATCTCAACAAGGTAATATTTCCTATCATCAATATACAGTTTATCAGAGTATTCTATGAATTGCCAATCGTCTCCTGTGGTTGTGCAGCCAAATAGTTTATCCATTTTAATTCCTTTTCTTTCATTATACTTTTTGGCTCCAACCAATTGGGCAGAACATTGTCTAACACCCTCTTCCAAATCATTACGTTTTGCCTCCACGAGTTGAAAAATGGGAACGCTTATCTCATAAGATTGTGTGTCTTTTGTAAGAATAAAATCACACTCGCCATGCAGCCCTGTTTCTTTCTCGCCTACAAGCACATCCCCCGAATAAATAGTAAGAAAATTATCGTTCATCCGCCGTAGTTCTTTGAGTATGGGTACAACTATCCATTCACTCCGAGCCTTCTCGCTTTTAATAGGCATTTTGATACTTTCATCTAAATCTAATTGCAGTTTCTCACTTGCTTTTATAGGAATTGAGTCAAAAATTAGCCGTTTTCTTTGATGCTTCACACCAAATTTTTCTTCCAAGTCCGACAAGGTAAATTCAGAATAAGCCATATTTTCGTAGATTTTGTTTATGTACCCCAAACAAATTTTGTACTCAAAAAGTTGTAAATTTTTGGAAGAAAATGCTCAACTGATTCTATTGATGAGCTCATTTGACAACGAACGCTAAAATTGATTTTAAACCCAAACCCTAATTGAAGTTAGATAGTTATCTGTATAATTCCTTGTTTATCAGCAAGTTAAATAAGATACATCTGTTGCCTAAATGCCATATCTGTTTTTTATAAAAAATTTGTAACTATTTAGCCGGTTTGTCAAAAATTGAACCGCGAGCTTTAGCTTGCGACCTTGCTTTCGCTTGTTGACATGGCTTGTTCAAAAATTTCGAAAGATAAAGCTCGCGGTACACTCCGGCAAAACAGTTACAAAAATTTAATTTTCAACAAATTAGGTTCGTATATTGCTTAAAAAATTTAGGGTTTACACACAACTCTATCCCACACGAGTCTTCATTCGTATTTTCACCCAACAGGAGAAAATGCGTCTTGCTTTATTCGGTTTGATGAGGTCAAAAGTTCTCAATTGCGTTTGCAAGATAAACACGCAAAATCAAAACTCCTACTTTATTTTTGAAAAAAAACAAAACAAATTTTCCTTGTTTCGATAAATCGCATTTTTGTGTTTTTAGGAATGGGTGTAAGCCTACTCAGCATTCTTTTTAATAAAACAATGTTTTTGCCTTTTCAGTTTCATCATTCTTAATTAATACTTCCACGCTTTTTTTTTTCGCGCACTAATGTTTGATTAAAAAATTGACGAAATTTTCGTTTCTTGTTGTTTTTTTGAAACTTTACCAACTTTCCGAACGCAAAACAAGCACACGAGCGCGATTTTGCAAGTTTGTTTGTCAAAAAATTGCGCCTCATTGTTTTTTTGCGCTCGATTTTGAATTTTTGCTGGACTTTTTTTTAAAAATTACCTACTTTTGCCTGAATTAAGCATGAAAATGAAGAAAAAAATTGAACTTTTGGCTCCCGCCAAAAATTTGTATCAAGGCATGGCTGCCATTAATGCAGGCGCAGATGCCGTTTATATAGGCGCGCACCTCTTCGGCGCGCGAACGAATGCCGCTAATTCTATTGAAGATATTGCGGATTTGGTCAAATATGCACATTTATTTAAGGCGAAAGTACTCGTTACCGTAAATACTATCCTCTATGACAACGAGTTAGAAATTTGTCGCAAATTGATTTGGGATTTGTACCGCGCCGGCGTAGATGCTGTTATTATTCAGGATTTGGGCTTGTTGGAAATGGATTTGCCCCCGATTGCGCTGCACGCGAGTACGCAGGCAAACAATCGCGATGCCGCACACGTAAAATTTTTGGCGGATGCGGGCATTAAAAGGGTAGTTTTGGCGCGCGAACTGAATTTATCTCAAATTCGCGAAATCCACGAGGCGACGGAAGCGGAGTTGGAATTTTTCGTTACGGGGGCACTCTGCGTGTCTTTCAGCGGAAATTGTTACATGAGCGTCGCGAACGGCGAACGCTCTGCAAATCGCGGTTCTTGCGCTCAAAACTGCCGTTTACCCTACCAACTTTTGGACGGAAAAGGCAATATTTTGATTGAAAACAGTCATTTACTTTCCATAAAAGACTTGGATTTGAGCAACGAATTGGAAAATCTCATCAAAGCAGGCATTTCCTCTTTCAAAATTGAGGGGCGTTTGAAAGATTTGGTATATGTTAAAAATAACACTTCTTATTTGCGAAAAAAATTAGATGCTTTTTTGGAAATTCATTCAGAGCTGTACCAAAAAGGCTCGTCGGGACGCACTTTTTACCAATACGAACCTGAATTAGGGCGCAGTTTTAACAGAGGTTATACGGATTATTTTGTCAATGAAAGGCAGGCTAAAATCGGTTCGTGGGAGAGTCCGAAATCAAAAGGGCAGTATATAGGAAAATTATTGGAAATTAAGGCAAACGGTTATGTGATAGAAAATTATGAAATGCTGAATAACGGCGACGGATTGTATTTTTTGAATGAAAAAGGCATTTCTGACGGGGTCTTGGTTAATGTTATTTTTAACAATCTTGTTGTGCCGAATGAACTCAAAAATTTAGCATTGGGTACAGAAATTTTCCGCAATTCCGATGCGGAATTTAACAGAATGGTGGAAAATGAAAACAGTGCGGTACGCAAAATCGGCGTTAAAATGTTGTTTTCGGACACGGAAACGGGCTTTTCCTTGCGCGTAACGGACGAGGACGGGCATTCATGCGAGGTAAAACTTGAGTCGCCGAAAGAAAAGGCGAAAAATGCCGCGTTGTGGGAAGAAAATATCAGGCAAAATTTGGGCAAAACAGGCAATACGCCTTTTGTTGCCGATGAAATTGAGGTAAAATGTTCGGAAAATTGGTTTTTACCCAATTCAAAAGTGAATGAAATTCGGCGTGCGGCTTTGTCGGAATTGGCGGAGGTGCGCGTGCGCGAATATGTGCGCGAAGAGAAGCCGATTGTCAAAACAAATCACCCTTATCCCGTGAAAAAATTGGATTACACTTTTAATGTAGCGAATAAATCGGCGCGCGCTTTTTACGAGCGGCACGGCGTTGAGGAGATAGAAAAGGCGTTTGAATTGCAGTGGGACGCGGGAAAATCGCGCGTGATGGTTACGAAATATTGTGTTCGCTACGAATTGGGCAAATGTCCGCGTTATCAACGGGCAACGATGGGCGAAAAACTCTCCGAACCGCTCACGCTGAAACACGGCGAAGTTGAGTATAAGTTGAAATTTAATTGCAAACCTTGCGAAATGGAAATTTGGGAAAAAGATGCGGAATTTGAGTTGGAAGAGGATTGGTGGGAAGATTTCGGCATTTGATTTTTGGGGGTGCTTAAAGCAAAAAGCAGAGTTTATCAAGTGATTTTGAAACTGTCAGGGGCTTGAAATCAAAAAACACCGCTTCTGTTACGCCCAATCCGTTTCTTTGTAAAGTTCGCTGAGTTGCACTTTCACGCCGACGGTCAAAATAAGGGTATCGTGTTGAGAATCATAGACTTTAACCGTCCATTTTGTTTTTCCTTCGCGCAAATATTGTTCAATTTTATAGCAGTCTTGCGCAATCAAAAGACATTCTTGCACGCTGTCAATTTGTTGATAGTTTTTTAATTTTTCGTTTCTGTCTTTTTTTTCCGTTCCGGGTGAGAGGACTTCAATAACTGTATGGGGATTTTCAAGGCTGCCGTCAGCGGTTTTGATGCGCGATTCGGTGAGAAAAACGGCGATATCGGGTATGTACAAAATTCCCAAATATTTTTTAGAAATGCGAACACTGTTGACGTATGGCTTAAAAACACTCAAATTGATTTGAGAATAAATCATTTCGGAAAGGCGTGCGATAATTTCGGTATGATTGTAAGAAGCCATGTTAAAAAATTTAAAAATATTGACATCATCCGCAGTATCGGACAACAAAAATTGTAAAAATTCTTCCGAAAGCGGCTCGCTGCTCTCCTTCGGCACAATTTCACCGCTTACAAGTTCAAAAGGGTAATCCCAT
>JBPOJO010000297.1:0-7679 GCA_052033485.1 Bacteroidota bacterium
ACATTACTCTCGCTTGTTGCAGGACAACTTCCTCCAAATTCTCAAGATAAAGCTCGCGGTACTCTCCGGCTAAATAGTTACGATTTTTAAATAATTATCCCTTTCGACTCATAAAATCGTGCTGCAAAAAAACAAAACGTTTTCCGATGATGTCAGTAATTTCGTTTTGCGCAAGTGTTGCAAAAGCAAGAATTTTTGCTTGTAGAAAAATTATTTCAAAAATCGCGAAATTATTTAAAAAAATTATGCGCAAAGTAATTTTTTTCGTATATTTGCGACGAATATTCAAAAGTGATATGCTAAACAGACAACTCCTACGCATCAAAGCCATGAAAGCACTATACGCTTTCCGGCAAAGTCAGTCATCTGATTTTCACCTCGGTATTGACATGATTGAGCAAGATTTTGAACCTGACTACCTACAGGAAACCCCTCCCGACGAAAAGCAGTTGGCTCTTGACGCAAAAAAAGCCATAGAATTGTACAAAAAATACTACAAAGAGGTGCAGCCTGTTGTGGAAGAACCTGTGGAGCCGAAGATTAGGGGTGCCGTCATGAAAGCAGTCAAGAATTATCATCAGACCGTTTCAAAGGACAAAAAGCACCATTTTCAGCTCATGCTTGACGAGGTTGAGCAGATTTATGACCAATATTTAGCGATGCTTTTACTTTTGCAAAAACTTTCCGAACTTGCCAAAGAGGAATTGAAATTGAAAGTTGAGCGCGTCAAAGTCGGCAATCCCGTTGCACCGCATCATTTTAAATTTTCCGATAATTCTTTCGTTAAATTTTTAAAAAATGACCGCGAATTGATGCAACAAATCGAAAAAAGAAGGGTCAGAATAGACGAAGATTTTATCCGAACCACTTACCGACATCTCAAAAATCTCCCCGAATACATCGCGTACAGCGAAGCAAAGGAAGCGGATTTTGCAACCGATAAGGCACTTTGTGAAGAAATAGTCAAAGAATTATTCTTTAAAGACGAAACCGTCTTCAAATTTTTTGAAGAAGAAAATATTAATTGGGAAGAAAATAAATCCTCCTTGCGCAGTATGGTGTTAAAAACCATTAAAAATACGGAGGGCAACAGTGCTGTTTCAATGGCTACGCTTTCTAAAAATTGGGATGATGATCGCAGTTTTTTTGTGGATTGTTATCAACTGACGTTGGAAGAAGAAAAAAAATATGACGAATTTATCGGTTCGCATCTTCGAAATTGGGATTTTGAGCGTGTCGCCTTAGTGGATAAGGTCATTTTGTCTATGGCGTTGAGCGAAATGTTCAACTGCACGAGCATTCCCGTGAAAGTTACGATTAACGAATATGTTGAGTTGGCAAAAACTTACAGTACGCCGAAAAGTCGGGAATTTGTCAACGGTATTCTTGACGTACTTTCAAAAGAACTCAGTGAAAAAGGGCTTATTAGGAAAAGCGGACGCGGTTTATTGGACAACCAATAAAATATTTATTTTTTAACAAACATTTTATTTCCTAAAATGTTTGTTAAAATCAATAAGTGCGTTTTGCTGATATTTTTGAAACATTTATGTTTTTTTGCTAATTTTGTTTGACCGTAAAAACCAAAACAAATGAACAAAGGCGGATATACTATTCTCGGTTTAATTATCGGTGCGACATTCGGCGCGCTTTTCGGCATTCTTTACGCACCCGACAAAGGGAAAAACACAAGAGATAAACTCAGCTATCGCCTTGACAAAGCGCGCGAAAACCTCTCGGACGTGATTGAGGACATGGTTGAAGGACGTGTTGCGCCCGTCAGTCATGCGCAAGAAAAAGGGCAGCAGGTCGTCTCAGAAGTGATTGATAAAGCTAAACAAGTTCACAATGACCTTGATGAGCTGATTTCGCAAATTAATTCGACTAAACAACACTAATTTTTTTGTTTCATTAACATTAATCGTTTTCTCAATATGGAAAAAAAATTAATTTTGGGCTTAGTTTTTTTCGCATTCGCAACTTTTTCTTGCCAAGAAAAAACGGAAGAAAAAAATCTGTCGGAAAACAAAACTGCGGAAGCAACCGCACTTCCTGCTCCGACGGGACAAACCGCAAGTACCGCTGAGGCTACCGACGCGCCCGCAGGCGAGGAATCGAGTATGCCGACGATGGATTTTGAAAGTATTGAGCACAATTTCGGCAGCGTAACGGAAGGAACAAAAGTAAAGCACATTTTTAAGTTCAAAAACAACGGAAAATCGCCTTTAATTATTGCCGATGCCAAAACTTCTTGCGGCTGCACTGTTCCCGAATATCCTAAAAATGTTCCGATTCAGCCCGGACAAGAGGAGCAAATCAAAGTTGAATTTGACACGAACGGCAAATCCGGCAATCAAATGAAAGACGTAACTTTGGCGGCAAACATCAAAGGCGGCAGCGCGGTTCTCCGAATTGTCGGCAATGTCGACAGGGTATCGAATCTCAACGGACCTTTAAAAAATAACAAGTAGTTTTTATTTAATTTTTTTTCAATGTTACAGATTTTTCTTCAGGCAGGCAACGAAAGCAGCCCGATTTCACTCGGCATCATGATTGCCGTTTTTGTCGTTTTTTACATCTTTTTCATTTTGCTTCCGCAAAGAAAACGCGAAAAAGAGAAAAAGAATTTTTTCAACGTCATTAAGCCCGGCGACCATGTCGTTACCGTCGGCGGTATGCACGGCAAAATTATAAGCATCGAAGACGATATTGTTTTGGTCGAATTTGACCGCAATATGCGCGTGAAAGTAGACAAAACAGCACTTGACACTTCTCGCTTAAATGCTCACAAAGCCAAAACTATAGAAAAATCCGACAAAGCCGAAAAAGTCGAAAAGGCTGAAAAGGACGCTTAATAGAGTCATACAATAAAAAAATCCCCTTTTCGCATTTTGGTGCAAAAGGGGATTTTTTTTTATTATTCTGCTTATCCTTTTTGAAATCCTGCCGAAAATGACAAAGGAATTCGTTTTTGAAGGTTTGCATCTGCCGGGTTAAGGGCGAGCACTTGGTCTAAAATGCCTTTTTCGTCAATAGACATTCTGACGTTTCCGGCTGACAAACCTTGACGATTGACCACTGCTTGAATAGCGGGTGTGAAAATTTTCACCGCGCCGGCAACACCTTTGTTAATTGAAGAGTCGAGGTATGCACACAAAACAGCGGGCGAAGCTGAAATATCGGTAATTTTCATGCCTCCGATAGAAAGTCCGAAATTTTGGTTCAAAGCGGGATAGAAAAACTCCGTTACGGCAAGCATAACTTCATATTTTGCCACTTCGGGGTCATGCCCTGCGCGGATAAAAACACCCGTGAGTTCCATATTTCGGTTAATGAACATTTCTGCGGCTTGACCTTTCGCGATGCCGCCCGGAATATCGGGGTGCATGACGACTACTTGTGTTTTCGGTGCGGGCGCAAAACGGTTGTTGCTCAACAATTCGTATTCTACATCTATACCGAAACGTTGGAAAGCGTCGTAAAAAACTTCAGGGTCGCGGTATTTAATCAATGCAAGCAATGATTGTAATGTGCGATTGCCGCCGGCAAACTGAACAAAACCGAATGAAAAAATGGCTTTGTCATAGCTGTTGATGGCATCATATTTTCCTTCGTTTTTTGAAATAAAATCTAAGGCTGCCACCAAAGAATCGCTTTGAATACCGAGAGCGCGATAAAATGAAGAGGGAAAACTGTGCATTGCCGTTCCCGAAAAGCTGACACCGTTTTTATACATCACAACAGACGACGTAGAACCCATTTGGTCTTTAAATTCGGGTGTTTCGACGGATTTTCCGGTGTAGTCATTAAAGCGAACTTTGTAACGACCCGTTGCGCCTTCGACTCTTTTGCTCACAGAAACATTCGATTGAATCTGCCTTCTGATGCCTTCGAGAAGAGCGGGCGGCGGCGGGGCTACCGTTGCGGAAGAGGCTGCGCCGGGTTTTGCGATGAGAAATTGAGTTATCATATTTGTTTTGGGGTTTAAAGACTTATATTCCGGCAAAGTAGCAATTATTTTTATTTTTACAAAAAAGTCAAAAATATATTTTTAATTTTTTTTCTTCTTTGCCTGTGTTAAGAAGCAGAAATATCGGCGCAATTTTATCGGCATTTGTTGTATTTTTTTCTCAATCTTCGGCAATCTTAATTCTTGTTTGCGCCGGCACAAACGATTGTTAATCAATTTATTATACTGCGAAATCACGCTCAGAATCGCAGAAAAAATTGCCGTGCGGGTGCAACAAACCCCTGCGAGTCTGACGCTGCGCCGCTGTTTCACAAACAACTTAATTTTCGGCTAAGTATATAGCCGGTTTTGCCCAAGAATGCAGCGTGAGCTTTAGCCGGCGACCTTATATTCGCTTGTTGAGGATACATTCCTCCTTAAATCCGCAAGCTGAAGCTCGCGGTACACGCCGGCTAAACAGTTACATTTTCGGAATACAACATATAAGAACACAAGTTTTCGGCAGGAAATCTGATTTAGATTGTACGCGGATATTCATTTTATCTTATATTTGCCTTTGGTTATCACGCCGTAAGGCACTAATCGCGTGAATCGCGGCGGCTCTCGGAACAACAACGCCCCGAACTGCCGCTTGGCTAATCGCAACAACAACACGCCCGACAACCGCAACAACAATATCGGTTGGCGGCTCCGCGCCTTTTTCAGCTCGCTTTGTAAGTCAGATGACACAACCGAACAGGCGGATAACCGGTCCCGAAAGGGCAAAGAACAACTCAAAAAACAGACTTAGTAGGGAAAGCCGAAAGGTCTGTTTTTCTTAAATTTTCTTAATTATGAAACAAAACATTAAAGATATTATCACTAAAATACCGAACTCCAATGACATTTTGGTCAGTATACCGCACTCAGACGAAGCCTTTGAGATGGTTTTCGTGAAGGGCGGGACTTTTAATATGGCATCGGAGTATAAAGTTACTTTGGATTCCTATTACATCGCTCGCTTTCCCGTTACGCAAGGTCAGTGGGCTGCCGTGCTGCGTTGGGCAAAAGTGAAGGGCTTGCCGTTTTCATTACCGGAAAACCCCTCTTATCATTCGGGAATTAATCACCCCGTAGAGCAGGTTTCTTGGGACGACTGCAAGTCCTTTATTGCCTTATTGCATGACCTTTGTGGTTTAAAAGATATTTTTTCTTTACCTACGGAAGCAGAGTGGGAGTACGCAGCGAGAGGCGGCAGACAAAGCAAAGGCTCGGAATACGCAGGCTCGGATGACATACATACCGTTGCTTGGTATCACGATAATTCGCACCGTGAAACCAAACCCGTCGGGCTGAAAAAACCGAACGAACTCAAACTATACGATATGTCAGGCAATGTATGGGAGTGGTGCGAAGATTGGTACGGCGAGTATCCCAAGTCGCCAAAAACTAATCACATAGGAGCTAAAAAAGGCGCTTATCGCGTGGTTCGCGGCGGCTCTCGGGGCTTCAACGCCCCGGGCTGCCGCTTGGCTAATCGCAGCAGCAACTCGCCCGGCCACCGCGGCAACGATATCGGTTGGCGGCTCCGCGCCTTTTTCAGTTTGGGGAGTCTCTGACCTTACAAAGCGAGCAAAAAAAGAAAAAATTTTGTGCTTTTTCGGCAGCGATGCGCGAAGCGGCAGCCGCGCATCAGCAGCCGAAAAAAGCAACAAAATTTTCGGGGCGGGGGAGCTAACTCGCCTTTGGCGAGAATTTTTTTTTGGTAATTTTGGGGTGATTCAGTAAGAAACCTATAAGGTCTTGAAGACCTTATAGGTTTGAATATAGGGTGATTCAGTCAGAAACCATAAGGTCTTGAAGACCTTATAGGTTTGAATATAGGTTTGATGCTCAAAAAAACATAATGCCATGCAGATAAAAATTTTTTCCATACCGCTCATTGGCGGAGAGGCAATCAATGACGAAATGAACGTTTTTTTGCGAAGCAAAAAAGTGTTGCATACGGACGTACAGCTTGTCAGTACGCAAGAAGGAACTTTTTGGACTTTTTGCATCAAATACATTGATGCGCTTCCGCAACAAGAAAAAAATGCAAAAATTGACTACAAGCAAGTCTTGGACGAGAAAAGTTTTTACAGATTTTCAAAAATGCGTGAAGTCCGAAAAGACATCGCCAATAGCGAAGCCGTCCCTGCATTTGTCGTTTTCACGGACGAAGAACTCGCAGAAATGGCGAAAAATGATGTGAAGTCCATTGATGAAATCAAAAAAATGAAGGGTATCGGCAATAAAAGAATTGAAAAATATGGTGATGTGTTTTTGAAAAATTACATCGAATATCTCCAA
The DNA here is from genome assembly GCA_052033485.1 of Bacteroidota bacterium. GTDB lineage: Bacteria > Bacteroidota > Bacteroidia > Cytophagales > Bernardetiaceae > JBPOJO01. The sequence goes on from JBPOJO010000297.1 coordinate 6,299, forward strand.
AGAAGTGAAAACCATGTTCCCGATGCAAAATAAAGCGGTTTATCCGTTCTTCACTCCCTAAGGGTTTAGTTAAATAAAAATGGAAATTGCTTCGTCGAAATATCAAGTTCCTAACGGAACAAAAAAATATTGGGTAAATTTTCTACCAATATCAAGTGCCTAACAGCACAAAATACGCCTGTCGGCGTTGAATATTGGTAGAAAGTTAGTCTCTCGATTTTTGTTTTGTTCCGTTAGGAACTATATATTTTTAGTTAATCTTGCCCTTCCAATTGAGTAAAAACGCTTAACTAAACAGCATTGCCCTTAGGAGGCAAAAGCAACGAAACGCAAAAATGAAGAGAGCAAAGAATTTGTACGCCGCTGTTTGTGAAAGCGAAAACCTGTATTTTGCTGCATGGAAAGCAGCAAAAGGCAAACGATATAGCCGTGAAGTTTTAGATTTCATGGCGGATATAGACAATCAAATTCGGAAAATAGAAATTGAATTTGCGGAAAATCGTTTAAATCTCGGCGATTACAAATTGTTTTTGATATATGAGCCAAAGGAAAGGCAAATTTGCGCCCCATCTTTTCACGACCAAGTCATACAACACGCATTGATGAATGTTTGCCATGATAGTTTTGAGCACTATCAAATTTCGGATAGTTATGCGAGCAGAAAAGACAAAGGATTACATACAGCCGTCGCAAGAGCACAGTTTTTTACGCAAAAAAATCAATATTATTTGAAACTTGACGTAAAAAAGTTTTTTGACAGCATACCACACGAGGTTTTGAAAAAACAACTTTACAATAGGTTTAAGGAAAAAGAAATTTTGAGTGCTTTTTATCAAATTATTGACAGTTACGAAAAAAGCAGCGAGCGTGGTGTGCCTATCGGAAATTTGACAAGTCAATATTTTGCCAATCACTTTTTGGCTGCATTAGACCGTTTTATCAAACAAAACTTGCGCTGCAAATCTTATGTGCGCTATATGGACGACATGATTTTATGGGAAAATGACAAAGAAAAGTTGAAACATTATTTTTCGGCAATCAACTATTTTATCGAAAATCATTTGCAATGCACCTTAAAACCGGAGCAGTTAAACCGCTGCGAAAAAGGTGTTCCTTTTTTGGGTTTCCGTATTTTTGCAAAAAAAATTCGTCTTCTCCACAAAAGTAAAATACGTTTTATTCGGAAAATTCGTCAAGCGCATCAAGAATTTTTGCGAAATTATCTTTCGCAAAAAGAATATAAACAGCGATTAAGCAGCTTACACGCATTTATTATTGTTGCCGATGATTTTGCATTTAGGCAATCTCTTCAAGCAAATCAATCTTCTTCACAAATGCTGTTTAGTTAGGGTAGAAAAGGGGAAATTATTTGGTTAAAAAT
>JBPOJO010000057.1:0-2397 GCA_052033485.1 Bacteroidota bacterium
GCAACAAATCCACGACAGAGGCTATTACAAGCAATTTTTGGGACAAGAAAAAGAAATTTATCTCATCGGAATCAATTTTTCGGGGGCAACGAAAAGTGTGGAAAAGTTGATTCACGAAAAGTTGTGAATGACAGACTTGTGTAAAAAAGTTAAAATTTATTTTACACAAATTTGACAGCACGGCAAACTTTCAAATAGATTCTTCGTCCTTAGATTTAAGGTCGAGTACTTCTTTAAAAGCGCAAAGTGAGGAATAATCATTTTCTGTGTTATTCAATAATTCGTCATACTGTCCGCTTTTGTAGACGCGACGAATGTCATCTTTATATTCCAATTCAAAAGCCTTTTTGTCCAAGCGATTTGCATTATAGGCGTTGCAGGCTTGGTTGAGGGCGTTGAGATATTCTTCCTTCGTTTCGTTCCAAATGTCTCTATAAATTTTTAAACATTTTTTTTCATCTTCCGACAGAACGGATTTTGCGATAAGCGGCGCGATGAGCAAACGCATATTGCGCACTTTATCCCGCGAAGAGGCAATGTGAGAATCAAAAAAAGTTTTGGTGTTGTGCAATGTATTTTTGTTCGCGCTTTTGGCTTCGAGCAAAGAAAATACAGCCACGACAAAGGCAACAAGCGCAATCCCATTCGCTATTATGTCATTCAGTTCCATCAGTCTTGGTTTTAGTTTTGTCTTTGATTTCATTTTCGGGTGATAAATGTCGGTTGAGTATATCGTCAAAACTCTCCGATTTTTCGTCATTTCCGTCAGCCAATTTAGCATTGATTAAATCTTCAAAAAGCGCGTCAAGTTTCAAAAACTCTTGATTTGAGCCTCTGATGTCCATCTTTTTCAAACTTGATTGCAATTTTTGAAGAATATTTTTGGCATCTTCGGGCGCAAATTTTTTCAGCACATCGGCAGCAATTTCCGCTGATTTTTTCTCCGCTGCTTTTGAGGTCGCGATTTGACTCGCATAATTTTTGGCAATGTCCGCAATTTCAGATTTTTTCATACAAGGTTTCCGTTTTGGTACAAAACAAATAAATCTTCACTTGCCCCTGACATGGTAGAAGCTCGTCGTCCTTCTAAAAACGCAATTTTGGCATCATGACCGCCCGACAAAGCGCGGTAAAAGGCGTTGGAAAAGGCAATCGCGGCGTTTTCGGTCAAACTTGCATTTGTGCCGACAACAAACGGAATGATATTTTTGATGCTTTCCGTGAGTTCGGCAGAAGAGCAGGCGTTCAAAATGACTACTTTCGGCTTTTCTTCAATGCCGAAAAGGGCTTTGAATGCACTTGTTCCGAGTAATTGAGGTTTTCGCCTTTGCATGTCATACACGTACACGCCCGCAGCGTTGCCGTGTCCCGAAAAATGCACGACATCAAAAACGGGTTCATTTTTTCTTGCAAGGGGAAATTTTTCCTGCAAATCCTGCGCCGTAGGCTGCCGAATAATGTCCGTATAAAAATTGCGGCAATGTTGCTGAATGAAACTCATTTCGGATGTAAGCAATTTGAGGTCATCTTTCCCGGCGGGATTTGAGCCTACAAGCAAAACCGAAGTTAAATTTTGCAAATCGGCGGGATTTTGTGGATTCGTTGAGTTTTTGGGTTTATTCATTTCGCGCAATAGCTCTTTGGCAAAAGTTTCCAATTTTTGAAAAAAATTCCAAGGAATGTTTCCGCCGATAAAAGTGCCTTTGAGTTCGGCATAACTGCCCTTCAACTGAATATTCGGAAATTCCGCATTGTCCATTTCATCAAAATAGCCTGCAAAATCAGCGTTTTCGAGACAATTTAAGGCTTTTTGTATATTTACCATTTTTTTTGCGTTTTATTGCTGCAAAAATAGATTTTTTTTTTGAAAAATCAAAAAAAATATTTGCAAGGGCGGCGCAGTTTTTATTCGTTTTTTTGAAAAAAAAATAAAAAAATGCTTTCATGTACGAAAACAGGCTGTTCAGGATTGCACACAAAAAGCAATATTTCTTAAAGAAAAGTTAATTCAACACTCTTTTGCATCAACAGGTATAAAACATGTTTTTTGATATAAAGATTTGTTCAAATTGTGAAAATAAATCTGACCGTCGTTGTTAGTTTCTCCACAAACGACTTGCTGTGCAAATGAAAATATTTTTTTTAATCTCTGAAAATCAATCATTTACACCTTTTTAGCCGACTTGCTAATTATTTTTTCAAACAATGATTTTGCGACCATAACGGTATAAAGTGCAGGTTGACACGTGTGGAACACGCATCAAATAGTTATTTTTTGAAAAATAAGCATTACTTTTGTTGAAAATAATTTTTTAAAATGAATAAAATAATTTTTTTGATTTTGAGTAGTTTTTGCGCACTTTTTTCCTGTACCGAAGAAGAGGCTTTTGTGCCGAA
>JBPOJO010000513.1:0-3909 GCA_052033485.1 Bacteroidota bacterium
ATTCGCAAGCTAAAGCTCGTGCAACAAATTCGCAAGCTAAAGCTCGCGCAACAAATTCGCAAGCTAAAGCTCGCGCTACAAATTCGCAAGCTAAAGCTCGCACTACACTCCGGCTAAACAATTACGAAAAAAATTTTCAATCTCAAATTTTCGCAGATATGCCGTGCTGCATACTTTTAGACTTTTACGCAAAAAAACGATAAATTGCGGTGTGATGTTTTGACTTTCTACGGATTAAAACCAAGCCATAAAAAAATGAAAAAGAAATTTATTTTGTTTACAACTGTTTTGACGATGCTCGTTTTTTATTTTATTTGGGGCGATTTAATTTTTTACCTCTATCGGCAGGCGCGCGGACAGTTGCGGGTCATGCGTGAAATGCGCCCGATTGAAGAAATTTTGACCTCTCCGAATTATCCCGATTCGGTGAAAGAAAAAATTTATTTTATACGAGAAATAAAAAATTTCGGCGAAACCGAACTCGGTTTTCCGGCAACCGAGAATTATTCACATTATTTTGAGCAAAACGGAAAACCGATTTTGCACCTCATCACCGCCTCAAACGAATTTGCGCTTGAAGAATATTTTTGGTCTTTCCCTTTTTTGGGAGAAGTCAGCTACAAAGGCTTTTTTGATGAGGATTTATTGTTGAAAGAAAAAGAAAAGTTAGCGGAAAAAGGTCTTGTAACCGATGTTCGTGAGGCGGCGGCATGGTCAACTTTGGGTATTTTGCCTGACCCGATTCTCTCCGGCATGACGGAGCGCAACGAATTTCGTTTGGCTGATTTAATTTTTCACGAAAATACACACACGATTTACTACGCGCCCGACTCAACGGAATACAATGAAAATTTAGCCGATTATGTCGCGATGCGATGCACGGAATTTTATTTGGAAAAAAAATATCCCGATAATCCGCAAAAATTGAAAGAATATCGCCTTTATCTTCGCGACAGAAGCACTTTGCGCAATTTTTTGAAAAGAAAAACCGATTCATTGCAAATATTTTACGAAAAAATGCCGCAAAATTGGGATTTATCGCAAAAAAGGCTTGCCAAAAAAGCTGAAATTGAAAAAATTATGCGCGATTTATGGCTTGAAAAATTCAACAACCCCGATTTTTACGATTATTTTGATAAAAAAATGCCCGATAATGCCTTTTTTACGGGATATTTGCAATATTCGGGCTTACAGGGACATTTCGACAGCTTGTTTCGCGAAAAAACACCGCAAGAAATTATTCAATTTTTGAAAGAAAAAAAGTAAAAAGCTGAATTTTGAGCTTTTTTACGCCTGCAAATCAAGTTTTTGACTTTATTTCCCGATACAAAATTTTGAAAAAATATTGCCTAAAATTTCATCATTCGTAATTTCTCCCGTGATTTCCCCGAGTTTTTGCAGCGCGTCGCGCAAATGTACGGAAAGTAAATCGCCGCTCAATTGATTGTCAAGCGCGGTTTTTACTTTTGAGAGGGCGTTTTGCGCCTCCGCCAAATTTTCGTAATGTCTTGCATTCGTAACGACCGAATCGCTGCGCAAAATTTTATCGGCTTCCGCTAAGGCTAACATTCTTTCCGTCAAAAAATCCATGCCGATTTTTTCTTTGGCGGACAAAAACAAGGTTTCGGGGTAGTTTTTTTCAATAAAACGGCGCAAATCGGGCTTCGTCATGTCAATTTTATTGGCGATGAACAAAAAAGGAGCGGAATGTTGATTTTTCAAATCTGTCATTTCGGCGTATTCTCGCGCAAAATTTTCTTCGCTTTCAAGAGCAGCCGCATCGGTTAAAAAAATAATTAATGCCGAATTTTGCATTTTTTGTACGGCTCTTTCAACCCCAATTTTTTCAATTTTATCCGTCGTTTCGCGCAAACCTGCCGTATCAATAAATCGAAATGAAATGCCTTTGATAACCATTTCGTCCTCAATAAAATCGCGAGTCGTGCCCGGAATTTCGGAAACAATGGCTTTTTCTTCATTCAAAAGCGCGTTGAGCAAAGTTGATTTTCCGGCGTTAGGCTTACCCGCAATCACGACCGGAACGCCGTTTTTGATGACATTTCCCATTTTGAAGGAGTTCAGCAGGGGCGAAATTTGATTTTGCAGCGATTCAGTCAGCCCGTAAAGTTGCGTTCGGTCGGCAAAAGTAACATCTTCTTCACCAAAATCAAGTTCGAGCTCCACCAAGGCTGCGAAATTGAGCAGTTGTTCGCGCAATCGTTTAATTTCGCCCGAAAAACCGCCTTTCATTTGAATCACAGCCGCCTTGTGTGCCGCCGCAGTTTCGGCGGCAATGACATCGGCGACCGCTTCGGCTTGCGCCAAATCCATTTTGCCGTTGAGAAAAGCTCGGCGCGTAAATTCGCCCGGATGGGCATACCGAAGCCCTTTTCCCAAAAAAAATTCGATTAAAGTTTTGACCAAATAGGGCGAGCCGTGCGATGAAATTTCAACAACATTTTCACCCGTGTAGGATTTCGGAGCCAAAAAAATACTGACCAAAACCTCATCAATCGCTTCCTCCTTATCGTCGTAAATCGTCCCGAAATGAACGGTATGCGAGGCTTGTTTTTCGAGATTTTTGCCCCGAAAAACGCGATTACAAATCTTTACGGCATCTTTTCCGGATATACGTAAAACAGCTATCGCGCCTCGTCCGGGGGGCGTAGCCAAAGCAATAATATTGTCCGAAGAATCTTGCGCTAAAAGACTGAAATTGCTCATAATTGATGCTTGGCAAGCTCTGATTTTAAGTGATTAATAATGTCGACGGGGAAAGGGTCAGTTTCGTTGAGCAAAGCCAAGTCAAAAGAAACCCAATCGGTCAAATGTATCAAATAAATGAATTGAGAAACCAAGTCTTCGCCGCGTGCTCTTATGCGATGCACCTCGCAAAACGCAGAAAAAAGCGGCTCGCACACCGACATACGCAGGCGGACACGTTGATGGTCGCCGGCAGCCTCAAAGAGCAAAACGGCAGCATTTTTCAAAATATTTTCAGGTTTTACCCAGCCGACCAATTCATTGTGGTTCATTTCGGGGAAGACGTTCACGTGGCAAATTTGCTTGGCATTTTCATTGATTTGTTGCTGAAAACGCACTAAAACCGCCTGCAAACTGTCATCGGAATAGAGCATGGGCAATTTTCCGAGCAATTTTTTGGCAATCACTTTACTTTCCGCCTGTATTTCTTCCTGCCAAAGTGTCAGATTTTTTGAAGTGCTCAAAATCTCAGCCGAATAATCGGGCATAATGCCTTTTTTGGACAAATAAATAAGCATTGCAGTCAGGGAATATGCTAAATGCGCTCTCGGACATTCGGCTTTGACAGGCAACAAAACGCAGTCTAAATGTTTTTCTTCCGCGATTTTTTTCAATTTTCCGCCCGATGTCAAACAGGCAATTTGCGCGCCTGCGGCAAGTGCTTTTTCAACAGCAACGAGGGTTTCTTCCGTATTGCCGGAAAATGAAGAGGCTATGACGAGAGTATGCGCATCGGTGCAAGCAGGTATGTCGTAATTTTTGGAGACAGTAAAAGGCACTTTTGCCGTGCGAAAAGCGAGACTTTGCACAATGCTGCCGCCGATTCCCGAGCCGCCTAAACCAAGAATTAAAACCTGATGTATGGATTGTGCTTGTGTGGCAGGGACAAATCCGAGCGCGTTGGTTAATGCTTCTGACAATTGTTCGGGAAAAGACGCAATAAGTTGTTTCATTAACATATTCTTGAAGCAAGATAAATAAGTGAAAAAATGTCAAAATAAAATTAGAAGCACATTTTAATGTCAAAAATTTAACAACATGCGTCCGAAATCAATCTGCAAACTTGCGATTCGGGTGCTAAATTACGAAAGATTTTATTATACTTATTCGTTCGTCAAAAAAAGATTCTGCGTGAATTTATTTTTA
>JBPOJO010000752.1:0-10374 GCA_052033485.1 Bacteroidota bacterium
TATTCGTTCCGCAGGCAATCGTTACGTCAGTACCTGCATTCACTTGCGCATTCGCATGCCCGTAGATGAGCAGTGCGAGAATCGCCGAAAATAAAAGGTAAAGTTTATTCATTTTAAAATTAAATTAAACAAAAAGAAAAAATGAGTTAACATAAGAATTTTTTTGCCCGTCCGGTAAAGCATTGTTAAACAAAACAAAGATTCCTCCAAACAGTGCGTTTGAAAAAATTTTTTATCGTAAAAAACTTTTTGTACAAAATCTTAATGCAAATATAGTGTTTTTTTCCGCTTTTTTTTTAGAAATTTCGGAAAAATTACTTTGTGAAAAATAATTCAAAATTTTATTTCGATATTTGGGTATTGTTGAAATTTTATTTCAATAAAACACATTTATTTAAAACATGATTTCAATTTTAAAAAATATTTTTTTCCGTACTTTGTTTTTTTTACAAAAAAAGACTTGCTTTGCGAAATTATGCAAAAATTAACTGAAAATATTATTTATGCCGGTAAATACCGATTGCTCAAAAAGCTCGGTACGGGCGGTTTTTCGCAAGTTTGGAAAGCGGAAGACCCGAACGGTGAAAAATACGCCCTAAAATTGATTGCCCCCGAAATCAGATTGCCCGAATCAACCGTCGAAATGCTTTCCGGAGAATATGAATTAACTTTTACCCTCAGCCATAAAAACTTGGTAAAACCAATGTTATATGACACATTTGAGGGCGCACCTTTTTTACTTTTGCCGCTTTGTGAGCGCGGCTCGCTCGCCGATGCGATTAACAATCGCCTTCTTTTGATTCGGCAAGGTGAATTTATTCACCCGAAACCCTTTGAAAGATGCCTGTTTTCGGAAGAAGAAATTGCTAAAATATTGTTTGACATTGCCTCAGCTTTATCGTATTTGCACGAAAAAAATGTGTTACACAACGACATAAAACCCGCCAATATCTTAATTTCGGACGCAAATGACTATTTACTCACCGATTTCGGCATCAGCACTCGCGCCCGCATGACCGCGACGCGCAGCACCATGAAACACTCGTCGCTTGATGCCCTCGACGGTTTGACCATTGCCTATACCGCTCCCGAAATTTTTTCGTCAAATCCTCACCCCCGCCCTTCAAGCGATATTTTTTCGCTCGGCGTTATGATTTACGAGCTGACAACGGGCAGTGTTCCGTGGCTCGGACAGGGCGGATTGATGCTCAAAAACGGTGCAGAAATCCCCGATTTGCCTGTTTTTTATTCCAAACGATTTCGAGAAATTCTGAAAAAATGCTTGTCTTTGAGCAGCGAAGAACGCCCCTCGGCTGCCGAATTGGTCAATTTTACGGAGTTTTTTTTGCAAAACGGCTTTTGGGAAAATATTGCGGCGCAAGAAGAGCATAAAACCGCTTACGAAGGATTTTCAAAGGTAAAAAAGACGCACAAAAAAAGAAAAATCCGAAAAAGTCCGTTTATTATCGCCGGAGCAGTTATTTTAACAGTTTTTTTATTAGCTTTTTTGCGGTTTCACGATTCGGGCGAAAATATTGTCGCCCTCAAAATGAATATTCCCTCCGAAGTCGACCCCAAAATGAGCGTCGACAGCGTATATTTGTCCGATTCGGGGAGTATTTTTTGGCTGAAAATTCCCCACGAAAAGGCGGAATTTTTTGAAAGTAAATTGCGAAATTATATTTTAAAAGACGGTGAATTAAAATTGTTTTCCGTGCGTGTAAAATCTTATGAAAAAGTAAAAATGCAGTCAGAAATGCAATTTTCAATGATTTTTCCGCCCGTACCCGCGCCGACTCAAACCTTGCATTTGATTGACGGCAGCCTCGAAGATTGGGACGGAACGCACTTTTTTTCGCTCCCCGCCAATGCACAAAACGAGCGGCAAGAAGACATCAAAATTACCGCGTGGCGACTTGCCAAACAAAATAAAATGAATTTGGCGATGCTTGATATAGCTAAAAAAATAAATTCAGACTCGGAAGATGATTACGCTTTGCATTTCAGAGCCATTTTTTCCGTCAAAAATCGCGATTTTTTTTCCGCCTCCAAAGACCTCGCCGTTGCGATTGAACGTGCGCAACACAATCTGAACAAAAAAATCGGCGATGAAAATGCCGATTATCACCGAATTTTATTGGCAAAAATTCACAATTTGCAAAATAATCCTCACGCAGCTATTGATGAAATGAACCTTGTTTTGAGCCGCAGAAAAGATGCGGAAGCCTATTTTCAGCGCGGTTTGGCGTATTCAAAGCAAAATAAGTTTGTTTTGGCACTCTCTGATTTTAAAAATGCTCAAAAATTAACCAATAAAACAGCTTATAAATATGAAGCCGCGCATGCCTTGTACAGGCTCGAAAAATTTGAAGAATCGGAAAGTATTCTCAATGAAATCATTGAAGAAAACAGCTCTTTTCACGATGCTTTTTTCCTTCGCGGGAAAATTTGTATTTTTTCAGAGCGGTATCCGCAAGCGATTGACGACATGAGCAAAACGCTGCAAATCATTCCGGAGCATTATTTTGCCCTTTATTTTCGCGCTTTTGCATTTGAAAAGTTAAAAAATATTGATGAAATGTGCCGCGATTTGCAAGCCGTCGAAAAAAGCGGAAATACAGAAATCATGAGCGATGTTAATTTTATTGAAATGAAGAAAAAATGTCGTGATTGACTTTTCGGTAAATGAAACTTAATTTTGATTATTTAATTTTTCTTAAAATAAAAAAATGAACTTAAAATACACTTTTTTTAACCTGCTGCTGTTTTTTTCGTCTTTTCAAGCATTTTCGCAAATTCAATGGGCGGCAAGCCTCATGCACGAATCCGCTGCGGAAATCCCTTTTCTTTTTGAATATGACCCCGAAATCGGACAAAATTTCGCCATTATCAACGGAGAAGAACGCATTGAGTTGAATGTCGAAACTTTCGGAGATTCGCTCAAAGTTGTTTTTGAAGTCTATGATGCGGCTTTGATTTTTTCACATTCCGGCGCGGAAATAAAAGGTTATTGGCAAAGAAATACCTACGGAAAAATAACAACAATGCCTTTCAAAGCGGTCAAAAAGCCTAAATTGCGCCAAAGTATAATGCCCGTCAGCAGGCAGGCGGAAGGAAAATGGGCAGTCAATTTTAAAGGAGAAACTAATGCCGCAGTCGGAGTTTTCAGGCAAAAAAACAATGAGGTTTTCGGCACAATTCTCACGACAACAGGCGATTACCGCTATTTACACGGTTTTATTGACGACAATAAACTTTCCTTTTCGACTTTCAATGGTGCTTTTGCTTTCAAATTTGAGGCAGATTTTACAAAAGATGACGAATTAAACGGTGTTTTTTATTCCGGTTTGTCCTATATGAACATGTGGACGGCGCGAAAAGATGCAAATGCAACTTTAAAAGATGCTTATGAAATGTTAAAAACAAAAGAAAACGTTAAAGCATCTTTCAATTTTGTTGACTTGGAAGGTAAAAAAGTGGATTTAGAGGACGAAAAATTTAAAAATAAAGTTGTTATCATTCAAATTTTAGGCTCGTGGTGTCCGAATTGCCTCGACGAAACGCAGTTTTTGGCGCAGTTTTACGATAAATATCGCCTTAAAAATACGGAGGTTGTCGCCTTAGCTTTTGAAAGAAAAAATTCATTGGCAGAAGCAAAGCCATTTTTGGAAAAATTAATAAAAAAATATAAAGTCAATTACCCCGTTTTGTATGCCGGCAAAGCCGATAAAAAAGAAGTTGCGGAAAAACTGTCTTTTATTGAGCAAATTATTGCTTTTCCGACGACGATAATTCTCGACAAAAAACATCAAGTTCGCAAAATTCATACAGGGTTTTCGGGACAAAGTACGGGGAAATATTTTGAAGAATTTGTGCGGCACTTTGAAACCGAAATTGATAAACTATTGAAAGAAGAATAGGCAAACTAAAGCGTGAAATTTTTTTGTAAAAGTTTGTTTTCTAAGAGTGCCGCGAGCTTCAGCTTACAGATTTAAGGAGGAAAGTATCCTCAAATAAAGGTCGCAAGCTAAAGCTCGCGCTACATTCTTGGGCAAACCGGCTAAATAGTTACAAAATAATATGCATAATTTTTTATGAACAAGTCCTATATTTCGCAGTCCCCATCGCCTTTTTTTTTAGTTTTTTTTCTAAATTGCAAAAAATTTGTAACCTATGAACAAGACAGACAACACTGAAAATTTACCTTCCGAACTCACCCCCGAAGTTTTTTTTCACCTCGGCGTTGCGAACCCCTCCAAAAGTGCCGCAGGCATTAAAGGCGTGCTTTCCGCGCTCAAATACGGTGCCGACCAACGGGGCATTATTGACAGTTTGCGACTTTTGCTCAAAGCTAATCAAGTCGGCGGATTTGACTGTCCGAGTTGTGCGTGGCCTGACCCCGAGAAAGAAGAACGCTCTTTTATCGCCGAATATTGCGAAAACGGCGCAAGAGCTATCACCGACGAAGCGACCAAAAGGCGAGTTGATGCCGCTTTTTTTCAAACAAACTCCGTCGAATTTCTTGCCATGCAAACAGACCATTGGCTCAATCAGCAAGGGAGAATCACCGAGCCTTTTTTGCTCAAAAAGGGCGAAACACACTATCAAAAAATTTCTTGGAAAGATGCTTTTGCTCTAATCGGCAAAAATTTGAACGAGCTGCCGACACCCGACAAAGCGGTTTTTTACACATCTGGGCGCACAAGCAATGAAGCCGCCTTCATGTATCAGCTTTTTATTCGACAATTCGGCACTAATAATTTGCCCGATTGTTCCAATATGTGCCACGAATCAAGCGGCTCTGCCCTCATCGAAACGCTCGGAATCGGAAAAGGAAGTGTTAAATTAGAAGATTTGCACAAAGCAGAATTGCTCATTATTGTCGGACAAAACCCCGGCACGAATCACCCGCGAATGCTCTCTTCTTTAAAAAAATGCAAAGAAAACGGCGGTATTATTGTCAGCGTTAATCCTTTGAAAGAGACCGGATTAGTTCGCTTTACTTATCCGCAAGATGTCGGGCAAGTTTTGAAAGGCGGCGTGGATATCAGCGATATTTTTGTGCGTATTCGCATCAACGGTGATGTGCCGTTTTTTAAAGCTGTGTTAAAATTACTCTTTGAAAAAGAAGCAAGAGGGGAAAAGATTTTTGACAAAAAATTCATTGCCGAAAAAACAACCGGTTTTGAGGACTTGGAAAAACATTTGCAAGATGCCGATGTGCGACATTTAGCCGAACTTTCAGGCGTTCATTTAGAAGAAATTCAAGAATTTGCCGATTTGTGTGCCAAAAAAGAAAAAATTGTCATTTGTTGGGCGATGGGGCTCACGCAACACAAAAACGCCGTAGACAACATTCGTGAATTGGTCAATTTGCTCCTTTTGCGCGGCAGCATCGGCAAAGAAGGTGCGGGAACGTGCCCCGTTCGCGGACACAGCAACGTGCAAGGCGACCGCACAATGGGCATTTGGGAAAAACCAAAAAAAGAATTTATGGATAGGTTGGCTAAAAGATTTCACTTTGAGCCGCCGAAAAATGACGGGCACGATGTGGTGGCGGCTATCAAATCCATGCACGAGGAAAAAGGGCAAGTTTTTATCTGCATGGGCGGAAATTTTCTCTCCGCCGCACCCGATACGAGCTATACCGCAGCCGCACTCAGAAATTGCAAATTGACGGTACAAGTTTCGACAAAACTCAATCGTTCGCACCTCATTACGGGCGAAACTGCCTTAATTTTGCCCTGCTTAGGGCGCACCGAAATTGACAGGCAAAAATCGGGGAAACAATTTGTAACCGTCGAAAATTCTATGGGCTTTGTCCATCAGTCGCAGGGCGTTTTGGAGCCTGCCTCACGGTATCTGAAAAGCGAACCCGACATCATTGCCGGCATAGCTTTGGCGACCCTGCCGACGAACGAATTTACCGATTGGCGCGGAATGGCTGATGATTATGACCTTGTGCGCGAGCATATAGAGGCGTGTATTGACGGTTTTGAAAATTTTAACAAAAGAATAAAAGCTGAAAACGGTTTTTATTTGCCGAATGCGGCACGCGAGGGAAATTTTAAAACTGAATTTCAAAAAGCGAAATTTACGGTCAATGCGCTTCCGGACATCAAACTTGCCGATGATGAATTTTTAATGATGACCGTTCGCACACACGACCAATTCAACACGGTTATTTACGGACTCGACGACCGTTACAGAGGCATTTACAACGAGCGAAGGGTTGTTTTGTTGAATCGGGAGGACATGGAGCGATTGGGTTTTCGGGAACGTGAAGTGGTAGATTTGCTCAGTGAATACGACGGGGTGCAACGTTGGGCAAAAAGTTTTATTCTTGTACCTTTTGATATTCCGAAAAAATGTATGGCGACCTATTTTCCCGAAACAAATACACTTGTGCCGATTTCAGAAACCGCACACACATCGCATACCCCTGTTTCAAAATCAGTTGTGGTGAAAATGATAAAAAAATAAAAAGCAAAAGTGCGACTGCCGATGTTTGAGTCTTTCGCCGTCATTTATGTCTTCACAAACGGCGGCGAAAGTATACAAACGACGTACACTTTCGCCGTTACTTGTGTTTTCACAAGCGACAAAAAACTACCGCATCATGAAATTGCTTTTGTATGATTAATTTTGAACCGCTTTTTGTGAAATTAGTTTCTTGCACGGGCTTAATGAATAAAAATCTCCGCGCCGGCAACGGTAACGTCATCTAACTGAGGATTTTTTCCCCTCCATCGGTCAAATTCATTTTCAATACTTTTTTCCTGATTTTTCATCGGCAGCTCCTGAATTTTTTCAAGCAATTCCCGAAACCTTTTGCTCAAATATTTTTTATCTTTTTCGCCGCCGAATTGGTCATAATAGCCGTCGGTAGTGAGATAAAAGCGAATTTTTTCTCCTTTTTCCAAAATAATTTGATGTTCGTTAAAATCGTTTTCACGAATAATTTTTCCGCCGATAGCCATTTTATCGCCTTTAATTTCATTCAATTCGCCGTTTTGAAAAATATAAACGGAGTTCATCGCCCCTGCAAAACGAAGAACCGCACGGTCATTTTCGCGCGTCAGACTCACGACGGCAATATCCATTCCGTCATTGGTGTTGGTTTCCTCCTGCCGAAGTGTGCTGCGAATTTGCGCGGACAAAGCCGTCAAAATCACGGCAGGAGACAATAAATTTTTCTCAAAAACCGCTCCGTTCAAAATCTGAATACCAATCATGCTCATCAAAGACCCCGGAACGCCGTGTCCCGTGCAATCGGCAACGGCAAAAAAAGCAGTGTTATTTTTTTCGGCGTGCCAAAAAAAATCACCGGAAACAATGTCGCGCGGGCGGAAAAAAACAAAGGCTTCTCCGAAAGATTTTTCAAAACTTTCAATTTTCGGCAAAATTGCATTTTGTATTCTCGCCGCGTAATTGATACTCGAAGTAATATCGTGATTTTTCTTTTCAATAATTGTTTTTTGCTCGCGCAAACTGTCGTTCAGCTCGTTCAAATTTTCATTCGTTGCGTCAAGTTCTTCTACGGTTTGCTTCAATTCTTCATTCGCTTCCAAGAATTGCTGCGTTCGTTCTTTAACTTTTGCCTCCAAGTCTTGATTCGCTTTCTGTTGAATATCAATCGTTTGCCTGACCGCCTCGTCTTTTTCTTTCCTGAGCAAACGATAGCGGTCGCCGAGCGCAAGGGAAAGCAAAAAAACTTCCAACATCGCCCCTGCTTCCGCGCCGTGCGTCGTAAGGTCGTTGAAAGGCAGCCACCCCGCATTGCGAAGTGTTATCATTAAGCCGCCGAAAATGTACATAACCCAAGAAAGTACAAAAAAACGCGCCACTTTATTACCTTTCACCAAAGACAAAATGCCCGCCGTGAGCATTAATAAAGCGGTGATACTTACATAAGTATTCGGTCCTTTCGCGGCTATACCCAATTGATAAGTGCTCGGAAAAATATTGAGCAAAAAAATCAAAATTCCTGCTGCAATGTGTAAAAGCATGAGATAGGAAAACTTGGGCAAATAACGGCGCGCTTCAAGAAAAAGATAAGCAAAAGATGTCGAAAAAATGCCGATGCCCGCCATGCTTGTTTTGACGACAAGGCGATTCATAGCGGGAAAGTCTGTCCAAAGATATTTGAAAGAATAGCCGCCGACAGATAAAAAAGTCAAAACAGCACAAAAAATGGAAAGTACATACCAATAATAACTTGTCGTTCGCGTACTTACCGCTAAAACAAGGTTGTAGAGAAACATTATGCCCATTAAACCCAAAAATAAACCATACCAAATATCTTTGTTTCGATTATTTTCGTGAAAAGATTCGGGCTGCCAAATGCGAAAATCCAAAATCATAGTGCTGTTGCCCGTTGCGCGGACAAAAATTTCTTTCTCCGTATTTTGAGAAAAATCCAAATAAAAAGCGTTTGCCGTGTGCGCAATCGCTTTATTTACAAAAGGAAGCGAACTGCCGGAAGAAATTTTGGTAAAATTTTTTGAACCCGCGTCGGCAACATAAAAATCAATTGTGTCAATTTGCGGAAAAGGAAACTCCAAAATGAAGCGATTTTGCGACATGATAAGATTTTTCACCTTAAATTTTAACCAAAAATTTGCCTTTGCATTATAACCGAAATTGATATTTTCGTGCTCATAAGCCTGAAAAATTTCCGGTCTTGCAGAGATTTGTTCAAAATTTAATTTTTTTTCATTATCGGTAAAAAAGCCGATATTTTTACCCAAGTTTAGATGTTCATCAAGGGTAATTTCAATGATTTTTTCTTGCGCATTGACATAAAAAAAGTTCAAAAAAAGCAAAAAAAACAGGCAGTAGGTAGTTTTATTATTCATTATCTCAAAGGATTCGCGGCAAAATTAAACAATTTTCACGCCAAAAGAATATTCTTTTAAATTTGCTTTGTAAATTTGCAAAATTTTATTCATTACTGTTTTTATACCGGCAAATATGGGAAGAGCATTTGAGTACCGCAAAGCAAGAAAGATGAAACGATGGGACAGAATGTCAAAAGCATTCACCCGAATCGGAAAAGAAATCTCAATGGCGGTCAAATCGGGCGGAAATGACCCCGAAAATAACGCAAGATTGCGCGCCTGCTTGCAAAATGCAAAAGCGGAGGGCATGCCAAAAGAGCGTGTTGAATCGGCAATTAAAAGAGCAACTTCAAAAGACGAAAAAGATTTTGAAGAAGTGGTCTACGAGGGCTACGGACCTCACGGCGTGGCGATTGTTGTCGAAACCGCAACAGACAACACTACCCGAACCGTGGCAAGTGTTCGCATGCACTTCAATCGCAGCGGTGGTTCGCTCGGTAAAACCGGCTCACTTGACTTTCTTTTTGACCGAAAAGTCTTTTTTGTAATTGCCAACAACGGAAAAGCAAACGCGGAAGAGCTTGAATTAGAGCTGATTGACTACGGTGCGGAAGAAGTTTCGGTAGACGGGGAAGAAATTATGGTCGTTGCAGGTTTTTCCGACTACGGACAAATGCAAAAGGCAATTGAGGAGCGAAAATTGGATTTAGTCAGTTCAAATGCGGCTCGAATCCCCACTTCTTATGCCGAAAACTTGACAAAAGAACAACAAGAAGAGGTGCTCAAATTGATTGAGAAATTTGAAGAAGACGACGACGTTCAAAACGTCTACCACAATATGCACATTGATGAGGAAGATTAGATTGACGAGGAAGATGCCCGTTGAATGAATACTTCGCGGGCTGTTTTAAAAAAAAACTTTCATATTTTTTGCATTTTCAATTTTTACGCATAAATTTGCGCTCTGTTTTGACAAAAATATTTGAACAATGAAAAAAGAAATTCATCCCGATTATCATCCGGTAGTTTTCTTAGACATTGCAAGCGAGTTTAAATTTTTGACGCGCTCTACAATGACTTCAAAAGAAACTATTGAGTGGGAGGATGGCAAGGTTTATCCGCTTCTTAAAGTTGATATCTCCTCCGAATCGCACCCCTTTTATACAGGTGCTAAAACGAATATTTCAGGACGTGCGGGTCGTGTCGAAAGATTTAACAAACGCTACGGAACGGAAAAAGCAAAGAACTAATTCGTTCTTTTTGCGGAGAAAACACTTGTTTGCGCAAGTGTTTTCTCTTAAATGTTAAAAAAGACGAAAAACTTGTTTGCTAAAAAATTGTTGCATACCTTTGCAGCGGCTTTTAGGTTAAGGTCTTCGTAGCTCAATTGAATAGAGCATCTGACTACGGATCAGAAGGTTACAGGTTTGAATCCTGTCGAGGACACAAGAAAATAACAACTTTGACACTACTTTTTGAAGATTTTTAGTCTTCGTAGCTCAATTGAATAGAGCATCTGACTACGGATCAGAAG
>JBPOJO010000568.1:0-4582 GCA_052033485.1 Bacteroidota bacterium
GTATAAACAAGGGAAGGAAAAATACAGGTTGCGACAAGAATCTTTGGACACGTCTTGCTCGGTGAACGACCAACTTATCTTCTTCCGAAAGTTCGTCCATACCCAAGATAGCAATGATGTCCTGCAATTCTTTGTAACGTTGAAGCATATTTTTAACAGCTTGCGCGGTATTGTAGTGCTCGTCGCCCAAAATATCGGGGGTCATAATCCTCGAAGTAGAGTCAAGCGGGTCTACCGAAGGATAGATACCGAGTTCGGCGATTTTACGAGAAAGTACCGTTGTAGCGTCCAAGTGCGAGAAAGTCGTCGCCGGAGCAGGGTCAGTCAAGTCATCTGCGGGCACGTAAACCGCTTGTACGGAGGTGATTGAGCCGCGTTTTGTTGATGTGATACGTTCTTGCATCGCACCCATTTCAGTTGCCAAAGTCGGTTGATAACCAACGGCTGAAGGCATACGCCCCAAAAGTGCGGAAACTTCCGAACCTGCTTGTGTAAAGCGGAAAATGTTATCAACAAAGAACAAAATATCTTTACCTTTTCCTTCGCCGTCGCCGTCGCGATAGTATTCTGCGACAGTCAAACCCGACAAAGCCACACGAGCACGCGCGCCCGGAGGTTCGTTCATTTGACCGAAAATAAAGGTTGCTTGTGACTCGCCCAAAGCATTGTAATCAACTTTTGACAAATCCCAACCGCCTTCTTCCATTGAATGTTTGAAAGCGTCGCCGTATTTAATGATACCGGCTTCAATCATTTCGCGCAAAAGGTCATTTCCTTCCCTTGTGCGTTCCCCTACGCCCGCAAAAACCGACAAACCGGAATATGCAACAGCGATGTTGTTAATCAATTCTTGAATCAAAACGGTTTTTCCTACCCCTGCACCGCCGAAAAGACCGATTTTACCGCCTTTTGCGTAAGGTTCGAGAAGGTCAATAACTTTGATACCGGTATAAAGAACTTCCGTAGATGTCGACAAATCTTCAAATCTCGGTGCCGAGCGGTGAATGGGAAGTTTCGTTTTTGTTGCCGGTTGTCTTAAGCCGTCAATTGCTTCGCCAACAACATTAAAAAGACGACCTTTGATTTCTTCCCCCGTAGGCATTGAAATCGGGCTGCCCGTATCAACAACTTCGAGTCCGCGCATCAAACCTTCAGTTCCTTCCATCGCAATCGTTCTGACGCGGTCTTCTCCGAGGTGTTGCTGACATTCAAGTACAACTTCTTGACCGTTAGATTTTTTCACGACAAGCGCGTCAAGGATTTTAGGCAACTGCGAACCGTCAAAACTAACGTCGACGACGGGTCCGATTACCTGAACAATTTTACCAATATTAGCCATTTCTTTTTTCCAAGTTATTAAACAGAAGCTTTCCGATTACCGCACAGCGGTTCGCTGCTTTTGAATAGTTATTTTCGCGGCAAAATTAAATAAAGCATTTTTACCGTGCAAATTTTTTTCAAACGAAATTCGCGCAAGAATTGAATTTATTCGGGAAAAAAATTTAAAAAAAAGAAAATACCGCCTGAAAGTACAAAAACAATGAAATACAAAAACTCACGACTTGGCTGAAAATGCAGGGCTGAGTGTAAAATTGCTCACGGAATTAACTTTTTTTGCCCACTTACTTCGTTCTCATTAACAGCGGTTTAACCCAATCGTCCAATTCAGCTTCTGCCGAAATTATCGCTTTGACACACTTACAAATTTGCTCAAAACGAGCAGAATCATTCACAGAAAGGGCTTTTTTTCCGCTGAAAAAATGTCGCAAAACTTGGCGATGCCCGATTTTAAAGGCTAACATTTCAGGACTGATGCCTTCTATATAAAATTTTTCGGAAAGAAATATTTTATCGTCTTCATATTTAAAGAATTTTATGTTTGTATTTTTAATATTTTTAAACTTTATAGCTTCATCCTGCGGTATTTCTTGCAACAAAAGTAATTTTTTTAGGCGCATTCCTGCCTCCGAAATCCGCCAAAATTCATTTTTGGTGCATTTTATCGGAATTCTTGCGGAAGTGTGAACAAGTATGTCGGAGAAAAATTTGCCGTAAATCGGCGCGGAGAGAATCGCAAGAATATAGTCAAAAATAACGCCCATATCTAATTTTTTGTCAAAAAAAGCATCAAAAATTTGCTTCGCTTCATGGCGTAAATTCAGCATTTTTACTTGTGAAACACCCGAAAAAAAGCCGGGTAATTCATTCTCCGTTTCTATCATTTCTTCGACCGCCCAAATCGGATAAGAATCTTGAAAAAAACGATTTGAGAGCAGAAAATCGGCAACAAAAGCATGCTTAAAATCACTCCCTAAAGTGTGCGGAACGGTATAAAAAGAATATTTTTTTAATTTTTCAGCCGGCAAAATCAAGTCGTATTCAAAGGGTTTTTCCACCCCTGCCGTGCCTTTTTTATCATTCAGCACAGTGATACTTTTGAAAATTTCTTTCAAATCAACCAAATTCTCGAACATTTTTTTTGTCGACTGATTTTCATAAACCAATAAAAAATCAGGCTTTTCGGGTGTCAGAACTTGAAAATTATCAGCAAAAATATATTTCTCTGACAATAATTTGACTTTTTCCGACAAACTTCCGATATGCTCTTTTATGATAAATTCTTTGTCGGTATCCGATGCTTTTTTTCCGAAAAACACAACCGCCAAAGCATCATGCCCCAAACCCGTTTGCCCGTCACGGACACCGTCAGCGTCATAAATGAGCGTTTTACTGCCCCCGTTGAGGTTCAAAACTGAAACAGACGAACAAACTTTTGCTGCAGTTTCTCGCTCTTGTATATACTTAGATGAAGACAAAAAGGCATTATTTCCGACAAAAATAGTTAAAAATTCTTCTTCTTTCTCCTCAAAAATCGGAAATTCGCCCTCATACAGGCGCACTTGATACGCACCTGCTGTTTTTTTTCCACTTTCTTTATCTGAAAATGGCAGTTCTGCCGGCGTTACTCTGATGCCTAAATTTTTCAGAAAAATTTCCGCATCAACCGCAGCCGCAAAAAAAGAGGTAGGAGAAGAAAAGTTAAAATATGTTTTTTGTAAAAACAGTTTTTGTATAACTGCCTTAAATTTAGGCTGATAAGAAGGAACTCTTTCAGAAATTTCGGAAAGCAAAAGCAAGGGCAAATGCGGTGAGGATAAATT
Organism: Bacteroidota bacterium; assembly: GCA_052033485.1. GTDB lineage: Bacteria > Bacteroidota > Bacteroidia > Cytophagales > Bernardetiaceae > JBPOJO01. The sequence goes on from JBPOJO010000568.1 coordinate 3,162, forward strand.
TTCAGCTTGAAAAGTGTAGACAAATCTGTCGGCAATACCGTCTTCCGCAGCTAAATTTTTCTTTAAATATTGGTCAGTTTCACGCCACAAAAAGCTATTGAGTGTTAAAAAAACATTTTCTTTTTTCTCAAAAAACAATTCCCAAAGTTTTGTACAGGCAAAATCATTTGTTTCTTTCAAAATATCATTGAAAAACGGCAAAAAAAGCGGCATAAGTAATTCCAAAAAATTATCAATCCTGAAAAAGTTTTTTTTCGGTTTTTCAGGAATTTTCTTTAAAACAGCCAATAATTGAACAAAATAATCTTCTTTTGAATGTTTATTTTCTTTTAACAGCGCAAGAATGCGGCTGACAGCAGTTTTTTTGGAAGGCAATTCAAATTTTAAAAATTCTTTAAAAATTTTCTCCCATTCAGCTTCACCGAGCATCTCCCGCTTGAATTTTTGATTTTTTTCCCTACATAAATAAACGTATTTCCCCTCAAAATACAACAAATTTTCCGTCATCATGAACATCAAGTCCTTACATACACCCACCGCGCACGTGCCGACGGGAATATTTTTATGAAACAAAATGGCAAGACTTTCATCTATAATTTGTAGTTGCAGAGAATACTCTTGCTCATTTTTTTTAAAAAAATTCAAAAATTTCTTCATTTTTTTTTGATTTTAAATTTACAAAAATTTTATAAATTTTACAAATCCTTGACCATTTTTTCTGCCAATCCGACATAGTTTTCGGGGTTTATACCGTATAATTCAGCCTTGGTTTTTTCGTCTATTTCGAGTAGTCCTGTCAAAAGATGAAAATCTTCGGCGGTTAGTTTCTCCCCTGTTCGAGTAAGCGTTTTAAGTAATTCATAAGGATTTTTGAAATTTTCACGGCGCAAAACACTTTGAAACGCCTCCGAAATAATTGCCCAATTGTCGTTCAAATCACTTGCAATTTTGTTTTCATTGATTTCAATTTTCGACAAGCCTTTTTGCAAAGAGGCGAAAGCAATCAATGTATGGGCAAACGGCACTCCGATATTGCGCAAAACTGTCGAATCCGTCAAATCGCGTTGCAGACGAGAAACGGGCAATTTGGCAGCCAAAAATTCAAAAAGTGCATTCGCCGTCATCAAATTTCCTTCCGCATTTTCAAAATCAATCGGGTTGACTTTGTGCGGCATAGCTGACGAGCCGACTTCATTTTCCCTGATTTTTTGTTTAAAATAATTCATAGAAATATACGTCCAAACATCGCGCGAAAAATCTGTCAAAATGACATTAATTCTTTTAAAAAAATCCAAAATTGCCGCTAAATGGTCGTAATTTTCAATTTGTGTAGTCAATTTTGAGCGTTTCAAACCGAGCTTTTCTGTTAAAAAATTATCCGCAAAAGCGCACCAATCCGTAGCGGGATAGGTGAGATGGTG
>JBPOJO010000628.1:0-4791 GCA_052033485.1 Bacteroidota bacterium
TATTGATTGTTTTGCTGTTGTTCGGCTAAGCATTGGATTTGCACTTTCCTAAAGGCTATGTTTATTTTGCAATGGAATTTTCGTTCGGAGTAGAAATGCTAAATATGCGCTTACGCAAAAAGAAAAAATCGCCACTTCCGCATTAAAAATCGGCAATATTTTCATTGACAGACAAATACAAAAACCGATAAGTCGCAGCGAACTTATCGGTTTTTGTTTGTTTTTTTATGCAAAATTGCTAATTTTGCAGTGTTTTATCATACAGAATTTTGCAAAAAATATGCTTGGCAAATCAAATTACAATCGCGATGAACTTTACAAACATCGCATTAACATATACACGGAGGCAAATCCGAACCCGAATTCAATGAAATTCGTGCTCAGTGTCGTGCTTGCAGAAGGCACGCACCGCGATTACCCGACTCGCGAATCGGCAGAGGAATGTCCGCTTGCGCAGGCGATTTTCGACGAATTTTCCTTTGCGGAAAGGGTTTTTATTTCCAAAAATTTTATCACGCTCACCAAAAATGATGCGAGAGAATGGAGCGAACTCAATACTTTGGTGCGCGAATTTCTGAAAAATTATTTTGAAGCTGAAAAGCCCGTATTTGCCGGCGATATGCCCTCAATTGAAGTAACTAAAAATGAGGACAGCGAAACGGTCAAACGCATCAAAAAAATTTTGGAAGATTACGTAAAACCTGCGGTGGAGCAAGACGGCGGAGCAATCATTTTTGACAATTTTGATGCCGCTGCCGGCGTGTTAAAATTGCAATTACAAGGCTCATGCAGCGGCTGCCCTTCATCGAATATCACCTTAAAAGCAGGGATACAGGCACTTTTTCAAAGAATGATGCCCGAGGTGAAGCAAGTTGTAGCTTAAAGTTGCGGCAAAAGACCTTTTGCAGAAAAGATTCGGCAGAAGGTCTTTTTTGATTCTGAAAACTGAAAGGAGAAAGGCGGTTTTTTCGTTTTTTTTCAGCTCTTTCCTTTTTTTGCAGTCCGTTTTTCGGCAAAAAAAAATTACCTTTGCGGCAAAAAATAACATTTTTGAAGGTTTTATTGTTTATATTGACTTTTATCGGATTTTCTTCCGTTTTTCATTCAGCCTTGTCCGTTCCCGACAAAGAGGTTTTGAGAGCGGATTTGAGGGAGGAATGGCTTTTTTTTGATGAAAATACCGAAAGTTTTTTGCCTTTTTTGCCCGATATGCACCATAATAAGCTCGTACCGATACATTTGATAGCAGAAACAAAGCGTTCGGAAAATGATTTTTTTTATATCAGCGTGCGAAAAGGAGAGCATATTTTTCTCAATAATTTGCTTGTGCATATTGCTAAAAAGGATTTTTGGTACGAATTGTCTTCCGAAAAATTGACCTTATACGGTAAAAAAGTTTTAATCTCGCTTTACTCCGATAAATCGCGCAGCGAAGCACCCGTGTCATATCGCACAAAAGCAGCGCAAACTCCGCTGCAATTAGATGAAGAAGTAATTTACTCCCCCTATGCATCACGCGCGAAAAAAATGCCGATTTTTCGCGATTTTATGATTGTTATTTCACTTATGTTAATGCTTTTAATATCCGTTACGAATCGCCGCAGCGATTCACTTTTTGATTCAAGTATGTGGTTGGATAAATTGGCAGATTTTATAAGACCCGTTCGTTTTTCCGTTAAATTAAATACGCTTGATACAATTATTTTTGTCATTTTATCGGGCTTCGTCTTGGCACATTTAATCATGATTTTTGAAGAACACAGCACTTGGATTCGGGCAATAAAAAATTTAAAAAAAGAAAAATTCGGTTGGCTGCACTACACGGGGAGCTATTTGTCAAAGGTTTTTTTCGTAACAATAATTCTTGTGCTGAAATATTTAACAGTTACTTTTGTTTCGCAAGTGCTTTTTACGAATCGTCAGGTAGCCTTGATTCATACGCAAACTTTTTTGCGCTACGGAAAAGTATTTTTGGCTCTGAATTATATTTTGGGCGGTTTTTTGAGTCTTGTCGCTTACAAAACGAGTGATGCTTGGATTAATTTTTTCTTTGTTATATTGCTTTTGGGCTTGTTTTTACATTCGGTTATCATATCATTTTTTGTATTTCGTTCAATAAATTTGAAAAAATTATATTTATTTTCGTACCTTTGCGGCACGGAATTTATTCCTTTTTTTTTAATTGTAAAATTGTTTTTGTAGCTTGACAAACCGATTATTAGGTATGGCTGATGGAGTAAACGCAAACGCAGCGAGCAATGCGACTGAAGAAAAATTGTTGGCAGTGAAATCTATTTTGATTTCGCAACCTGAGCCGGCAGACATAAACTCACCTTATCACCAATTAGCCAAAAAGTATGACCTAAAAATCACTTTTAAGCCCTTTATCGAGGTTCAACCGGTGACGGCAAAAGAATTTCGCAGGCAGAGAATAGTTTTGAGTGAACATACGGCGGTCATTTTTACGAGTCAAAAGGCGATTGATAATTTTTTTGCGATTCTCAAAGAGATGAGAGTTGAATTATCGCCCGACATGAAATATTTTTGCATAACGCCTTTGACAGCAAATTATTTGCAGCGTTACATTGCGGTTCGCAAGAGAAAGGTTTTCACGGGCAAAAAGGTTGCGACAGATATGTTTGACCTTTTCAAAAAACATAAAAACGATAATTTTTTGTTTCCTTGTTCGGACATTCATCGCGATGATATTCCGCAATTCATGGCGAAAAACAATTTAAAAATGACCAAAGCTGTGATTTACAGCACGGTAGCAACGGACATGACTTCTGTTAATCCGCATGATTTTGACTTGATTGCTTTTTTCAGCCCTTCCGGCGTTAATTCTTTGTTGAAAAATTTCCCCGAATTTCAACAAAAAAATATTCGCATTGCCGCTTTCGGTCCGACCACTTCCAAAGCTGTTACGGATAATAATTTGCGCCTCGATGTTGAAGCTCCGATGCCGAATGCGCCCTCAATGACCGGCGCGATTGAGCTTTATGTGCGCAGGGCAAATAATGTCAAAGACAACGGGAAACTAATTGAGGAACAAAGTACGGCTTCTGCGGCTGAATAAATATTGAAAAGGAACTCTTTTGTTTTTAAGTAATTATTTGGTCGGTTTGCCCAAGAATGCAGCACGAGCTTTAACTTGCAGCCTTGCTTTTGCTTGTTGCAGGATACTTTTTTCCTTAAATTCGCAAGCTAAAGCTCGCGGTACACGCCGGCTTAACAGTTACGTTTTTAACATTAAAACCCGACAAAAATTTCACAGAATTGTGTCGGGTTTTTGATTTGTCGTTTGTGAGGACACAAACGACGGCAGTGAGGTTTTTTAATTGTCGTTTGTGAGGACACAAACGACGGCGGTGAGGTTTTTTAATTGTCGTTTGTGAGGACACAAACGACGGCGAGAAGCAAGCTGCTCCGACTGCAATTTAGCAAAAAATTAACGCAATTCTCTGAACTCTTCTTTACCGTCTTTTATCGCTTTCACACCGAATTTACTTTCATCAAGGATTATTTTATCAAACTCAATCGGAACGATAATTTTGTTTTCGGTGGTCATAATCCCTTGTTTTTTACCTTTTTGCGCCAAAATCAATTGGGAAAAATAAGCGTTTTTGTGCCCTGACGGAACGAGAAATGACATTTCGTCAAAGTCAAAAGGAATGATATTTTTTTTGTCCGTAACATTCATTAAACCGAATTTTTTTCCCTTCTTAAAAATCGCAGTGCCCTCCCTGATGCCGTCAGCAAATTCGTAGGAAAAATCAATTTTTGCCTTTCCTTTGTAGTCAATCACGCCGAATTTATTGTTTTTTCGCGCTACGGCAAGTTCATTTTTTGTATCAAAAACTTCAATCATGTCGTATTCAGTCGGAATTTGATGGTCGCTGTGCAAATTAAAAATACCGATTTTGCCTTTTTGTTTGATGCTGAGCATCAACATTCTTTGAAATTTTCCCTTCGGCGGAATTTCTTGAAAAAATTGCACGTCATCGTAAGTTGCGGGGACAATTTGTTTGGTTTTGACAATCATAAAACCGAATTTTCCGGCTTTATCTACCACCGCAACGGCAGGATTACAAATTTTTTTATCCCTGTCAGTCAGCATACGAATTCCCTCATAATTGCAGGCAATCAATTCTTCCCCTTTGAGCGAAACAAGTCCGAATTTATTTTTGATTTTTGAAATCACGACGCGCTCTTCCGGTACGCTTGTCGTGCAAATTTCGGGGATAAAAATTAATTCATCGTATTGCAAGGGGGTTAAACCTTTTCCTGTCATACCGTCCGCCAAACCGACATTTTTTCCGTTGCGCACCTGCACCACACACGCCCAATGCGTACACGAACTTGAATCTCTTTTGCCGAAAAATTTAATTTCGTCAAAATGAAAAGGCATTACCATTTTTCCGGTATCGTTCTGAACGCCGAATTTATTCCCCGACTTAACAATTTTTACGCCCATAATGTCTTTTGAAGAATATTCTCTTGCTATGACAAGCGTGTCTTTTTGAGCCAAAAGTGTTAAAAAAGTGCAAAAACATAGGCACAAAATAAAAAGTATCTGTTTCATTGTGTTCAAATTTGAGAAACCGAAAGTTAACAATTTGAGTGTAAAATGCGGCATTTAAGCAATTTTTTTTTGAACAACAGCCAACATGTTGCGCCCTGCGGTCAGGAAAAAAGTTTTTTCCAAGTTCCTTTCATAAGGTTATATTTGAGCGTACTCGGCAGTGCCAAAAACCAATATTGATTGATTTCGACCGCAAAAGAGGGCTGCAT
>JBPOJO010000102.1:0-3859 GCA_052033485.1 Bacteroidota bacterium
AATAAGTGTAATTAATTTTTCATGTACTTGCCCAATTTAGCGGAGTAATTTTGACAGAAATTGCAGAAAAAACGTTGTTAAAGCTCCGTTAAAAATTAGCAAAATGGGTGTCGAAGAATTATATTTGATTTTAATTTTTCAAAAATGACTTTTCGGACAGCCTCTGCCATCAAATTCGTAATTATTTAGCTTGTTGGCAAAAGATTGTACTGTAAGCATACTTCTTGGACACCAAAACAGCTAAATTTTGCCGGCAAGATGCCGACAATACCATCAAGAGTTACGAAAATTCTTTGGCAAATTTTTTGAAAATGGAAATTTGCCTTTATTTTTCACCAACTTTCTGCCGAATTGTACAATCGGCTGATAGCTTGCGATTTAAACTTTTTTTCGCGCAAACTGACATCATTCGGTACTCTGTTTCATTTAATTTTTCATTACACAAACACAAGTTTATGAAATTTTTTTTGTTAATTTTAATTATACAATCTGCTTTAACAGGCTCTCTATACGCACAACACAAACTTGCACACCCGCTCGAAGTAGCGAAAGGGCGCAGTGACGGTCGATTTACCATCGGTGCAGGGCAAAAAAAACTGATGTACGGTTATCCCGTACCCTTTTCGACTTCACATTTTTTAATAGCAGTCAAAACGAAAGTGAAGGGCAAATTGCAACTGACCTACGCAAGCAACAGTCCGCATTTTAACCCCGAATTAGTTACTTATCTAAAAACCAAACCTACCGTAAAAGGCGAATCTCCGTCGCCTTTTGTTGAGTGCATTTATGAATTTAAATCCTTAACTGTTAAGCAAAAACTGATTCCTTTGGACAAAAAATTGAAGCCGACGGACTTGAAAGCAGGCGCGCAATGCTACAAAATTGAATATGATATTTACAATGCCGGAAAAGAGGAAGTTGCGGTCGGCTTGACGATGCTTTTTGATACGATGGTGAGCGAAAATGATGCTTGTGAATTTGAGGCAAACGGCAAAAAATTCAAATCCGGTACAGCCTTTAAAGGGAGCGGACTGCCGAAAGAATTGCTCATGTACGAAACGCCCGGCAACAAAAAAAATACACTTGCCGCTATTTATACGCAAAAACCCGAAGCGGACGTTTGGCAACCTGACGAAATTTATGTTGCTTCATGGCGCATTCTGCACGAGGTCATTTGGGAAGTAGACAGTCTCGGCGGCGAATTTAAAGACAGTGCTGTTTTGCTCAAATGGAACGCTGTAATTTTGAAACATAAGCAAAAGAATTATTTTTCAACACTTTACGGCGTGCCGCAAGACAAAAATTCCGATGTCAGTTTGCTGATAAACGACCTTGATTTGCTCGACCAAAAAATTACTTTTCACTACGAATTGAACGAATTTTTACTTTCGGACAGTAATAAAGTTGAGATTGATAATTTTGTTAAAAATCATAAAGTCATTGGTTTGACGATTCACGGCTATTCAGATGCTGTCGGAACGGAAGCCGCTGCCGAAAAAATTTCTTGGAAAAGAATTGAAGAAATTCGGGAATATGTCAAAAAGTACGATTTGCCGCTCATTTTCAAACCGCACGGAAAAGAAGATGCGGATTTGAGCAAACAAGAAGGGAGTGAGCAAGACCGAAAGTCGGAGGTGGTATTTTTTTATAAAAAGTAAAGGCGTTAGGAACAAAAGACGTTTTCTTACAAAATAAATGAGAAATATTTTTTTCGTCAAATTTTTTCGGTTATTTTGCAACTCATTCGGAAATTCAAGGCTTATTCATAAAAAATTCATAAGGACAAAACTACCGACTTTGTGAATTATAATTTTGCAAATCGCTTTTGTATCTTAAATTTTTGTATCTGTTTAGCCGGTTTGACAAGAAATGTACAGCGAGCTTTAGCTTGCGACCTCACATACGCATGTTGCCGGATAGCTTGTTCCTTCAATCCGCCGGCTAAAGCTCGCGCTGCAAATCGGCATTTGTATTTTAATTTTTTATGAAAAGTCCTCTTCGGAAAAACCAATTCGTGAGCAAACGCTCGCAAACTATTTTTTCACTTGTCTGTTTAAAAAAATGAGCCAAATTGCCAATATTTTCAGCCGCCAAATTTTAGATTCTCGCGGCAATCCGACCGTTGAGGTTGATGTATGGACTGTCAACGGAAAAATGGGACGCGCAGCCGTGCCTTCGGGTGCATCTACCGGCGCGCATGAAGCAGTAGAACTTCGCGACGGCGACCCCAAAATCTACATGGGCAAAGGCGTTTTGAAAGCCGTACAAAATGTTACCGATTTTATTGCGCTCGAATTGATGGGAATGTCTGTTTTTGAGCAAAATATGATTGATAATGTTCTTTTGGAGCTCGACGGAACGGAAAATAAATCCAAACTCGGTGCGAATGCCATGCTTGCCGTTTCGCTTGCCGTCGCAAAAGCGGCTGCATTGGAAGCCGGTTTGCCGCTTTATCGCTACGTCGGGGGCGTAAACGCTAATACGATGCCCGTGCCGATGATGAACATTCTCAACGGCGGTGCGCACGCCGACAACGGGATTGATTTTCAGGAATTTATGGTTATGCCGGTCGGTGCAGGTTCTTTCTCAGAAGGGCTGCGCATGGGAACGGAAATTTTCCATCACCTCAAATCGGTACTCAAATCCAAAGGATTATCGGTCAATGTCGGCGATGAGGGCGGTTTTGCGCCCAATTTACGCTCCAATACCGAAGCCATTGAATTTGTTTTACAAGCCATCGAAAAAGCGGGCTATCGTCCGGGGGAAGATGTTTTGATTGCCCTCGATGCGGCTTCTTCCGAATTTTATGATGCTGAAAAATCGCTCTATCATTTCAAAAAATCGGACGGCGCGAAAATTTCTTCTGACGAAATGGCAGCTTATTGGGAAACATGGGTCAATAAATACCCCATTGTTTCGATTGAGGACGGTATGGCGGAAGATGATTGGGCAGGTTGGAAAAATTTGACCGACAGAATCGGCAACCGCGTGCAATTAGTCGGCGATGACTTGTTTGTTACGAATGTTAAAAGATTAAAAAGAGGCATCGAAACGGGCACGGCAAATGCAATTTTAGTGAAAGTAAATCAAATCGGAACACTCACCGAAACGATAAATGCTGTCAATATGGCACACAGACACGGCTATAAATCGGTCATGTCGCATCGTTCGGGCGAAACGGAAGATTGTACGATAGCGGATTTGGCAGTCGCATTAAATTGCGGTCAAATCAAAACAGGCTCGGCTTCGCGCTCCGACCGCATGGCAAAATACAATCAATTGCTTCGAATTGAAGAGTCTTTGGAAGAAAATGCGTATTACCCCGGCATGAATTTTTAAAAAATTTCCCTGCCGTAAAATATTTGCGGCAGGGTTTTTAATCCCTCTCAATAATGACTGAAACGCAGATTTTAGCTGCATCGGGCTTTCTTTTTTGCATCGGTTTGCTGACCCTAATTTTTAAAAAAAACAGCATTGCGCAATTAATGGGCATCGAATTGATGCTCAACGCAGCTAATATTAATTTTGTAGCTTTTCAAAACAGCAAAGAAACGGCAGCTCTGCCGCTGATAATCATTGCTTTTGCCGTCGCGGAAAGTGCGCTCGGTTTAGCGATTATTTACAAAGTTTACAAAAATTTCGGCAGCGTCAATCCCGACAAAGCGGACGAGGTGGGCGAGGACTGAAAGAAAAAATGTAAGGTCGCAAGCTAAAGCTCGCGCTACATCCTCAACAAGCGAATGTAAGGTCGCAAGCTAAAGCTCGCGGTACATATTTAAGGGCGCAAGCTAAAGCTCGCGGTACATATTTAAGGGCGCAAGCTAAAGGTCGCGGTACACATTAAGGTCGCAAGCTAAAG
>JBPOJO010000749.1:0-4790 GCA_052033485.1 Bacteroidota bacterium
GCACTGTCTAAAAAAGGAATATCCTCTAAATCGCCTTCTGTCCATTCGACAGCAGAAATATCGGCTAAAATTTTGGGAATGAGGCTGCTTTTTCTTTTCAAGGCTTTCACGGCATAACCATTTTGGGAAAATTGTTTGGCAAGATTGCTGCCGATAAACCCTGTTGCGCCCGTTATGAAAATTTTTTGCATACTTTTAAAACAATATTCCCTTTCGGGCGATAAAAATGTTATTTTGTACAACGGCGTGTCGTTTGTGAAGACACAAACAACGGCAGAACAGCGTGTCGTTTGTGAAGACACAAACAACGGCGAAGAACGGCGTGTCGTTTGTGAAGACACAAACAACGGCAGAACGGCGTGTCGTTTGTGAAGACACAAACAACGGCAAACAACGGCAGAACAGCGTGTCGTTTGTGAAGACACAAACAACGGCAAACAACGGCAAACAACGGCAAACAACGGCGAACAACGGCGAACAACGGCGAACAACGGGACACAAACAACATCATTAGCAAAAAAGCACTATTCAAGCGGACGATATTTCAGCAATTCGGCGGCAAAAGCGTCCCTGTCATTGCTCAGATTTTCAATTTGTTTTTTATAGATGTCTTTTTCGGTTTCAATATCCGCAATTAACGCCGTAATCATGGCTTCCTGTGCTTTCATTTGCTCAATTAAGTCATTTTGCATTCTGTTAGACACTTCAAGCCCTTGGTTTTCGGCTTCAAATTGTTCGATTTGCATTTTCAAATATTTATTTTCGCGCTCACAATTTGCAATTTTTGATTCGGCAGTCGCCTGCGAATCTTGCATTTCGGCAAGTGCGTCTTTCATCAAAGTATCCTGTTCAGAGAATTGACTGATAAGTGTTTGCATTTCGTCATTTGAGCGGGCAAGTTGGGCTGCTTGCTCAATTTGTTTTGAAATATCAACAGCAATATGAATGACTTTTTCCAAACGACCGTACCCGTCGACAACAGGGTAAAAAGTGGCACGAACGGCAAAAATACGCCCTGATTTACTCTCAAATTCAAAATTATTTTCGACAACTTCTCCTGCAATAATCAATTCCCACAACTTAGAGAGCGGAAGCGCATTTTCCCCTTTTCGCTTAAAAACGGCTGAAAACGGTTTGTTGAAAACATCTTCTTCACGCATTCCGAGCAATTCGAGGTATCGGCTGTTGACGGAGGTTATCAAACCTTCGTCGTTTGTTTCAATCATGGCAACGGAATTATTAATCGCGGCAAGTCGCGCTTCGGCTTCAAAAGTTTTTCTTTCGGCAGTTTCTTGTGTTGCCTGCAATTCCTCCATATTTTGGCGCATTTCTTCTTCCTGAGCACGCATTTGGTCGGTGAGTTCTTGCGATTCATGCAGCAGCTCTTGTGTGCGCTGATTTGTTTTGACCGAAGCAAGGGTGATAGCCATGCTTTCGGCGATTTTGTAAGTAAAATCAGCTTTGTAATCTTCGAGCGGGTTGAAAAAATAAAGTTCCATTACCCCGAAAACGACACCGTTGGCAGATACGGGAACAATCAAAACGGCAGTCGGATTAGATTCGCCGAGACCGGAAGTAATTTTGGCAAATTGTTCGGGAATATCGGTCAAATAAATCATTTCATTGCTTTGCCAAGCCTGCCCGAGCAGTCCTTGTCCGTAATCAATTTTTTTCTCAATAAATTTATTGCGCCCCCATGCGTAACACCCCATCAATTCGAGTTGTAAATGTTCGTCAAAATCATTTTCGGTAACGATAAAAATACCGCCTTGATTCGCGCCCAAATAATTGACAAGATTGCCGATAACCAAATCCGAAAAGGCGTACAAATCGTTTTGATTCGTCCTTAAAATGTCGGCAAATTTCGCCAAACCTTCCGCCACCCAAGCGCGTTTTTTTTCCTCTTCGGCAATTTTAACGAGGTTATTGCGCATTTCTATGAGCGAGTTTCCGAGAATATCGTCTTTGCTCAAAGGCGAAAATTCGTGCTCAAAATTGCCTTTACCGATATTTTCGGCAAATTTTGAAGTTTCTTTAAAACCGTCAATGAGTTTATTGACCGCATCTGTAATGGTACCGATTTCATCACGCGATTTTGCCTCGCTGATTCGCTTCGGAATAATGCCGTAAGAAAGTTCTTTGAGCAATAAACTGACCCGATTGATGGGAGTCGACACATAGCGATAGACGTACCAACTTGCAAAAAAACCGCTGATACAAAGCAGTACGCCGACAGTGAGAAAAATCAATTCGAGTTGCCGAAATTTGCCCTCTAATTCAAGGGCATAAGTTGCTTTTTCGGATACTTTGTGGTCGGAAATCTTTTTGAGGCGCGCCAAAAGCCGTTTCGTTTGCGGGTCAATGACACTGAGCATAATTTTTTTTGCCTCAGCGACTTTTTGCGGATTTTCATAGTCTTTTCCCGTTGCGAGCAAGCCTGTCATAATTGCTTCTTGTGCTTGCAAAACAACATCGTATAAAATAATTATCGAATCAATTTCGCGAACGGAGGCATCATTTTGCCATTTTTTTTTCAAAATGCTTAACTCATCTTTCACACGCGGAAAATCAAAAGTGTGCAATTCGCGCAGCGCATCTTTGTCGTCTTCTGTTTGAGTGGTATTATTTATCCATTGAATAGTATAAATTCGCGATTTTTGGATAATATCTTGCAATTCTTTGATGTCTTCGAGCGAGGGTGAGATGACGCGAAGCGAATAAGAAACGACCTCCCGATTTTCGCGCAGCAAAAAAATACTGGAAACGACGTTCAGAACAAGAAAAATAATTAACAATAAACTTCCCGCAAGGAACTTCTGCGTGATGCTGAGGTTCTTTATTTTGAATAGTTTCATCGGCTTCTTACGTTGTTACGCATGATAAAGCAATATATTTTCCAAAGCTATTAAAAAAAATTTTTTTTTCAAAAAAAACTTTCATTTGTGCAAAACAAATTAAAAAAAATGCAAAAATTATTCAAAAGCAAGCCCGAATTTGTCTTTCGCATCTCCGAGAAATTGTTTGATGCGTTGCTCTTGGTCTTTTTGACAAATTAAAATCACGTTGTCATGCTCTACAATGATAAAATTTTCGAGTCCCTGCGCGATAATCAAATGTTTTTTGTCGCCTTTAATGATACAATTTTTCGTTTCATATAATAAGGCTTCGGCATTTACAACGTTCCCCGTTTCATTTTTTTCCGAAATTTCATACAGCGATTTCCACGTTCCGACATCAGACCATTGAATATCGGCGGGCAAAACAAAGACATTTTCGGCTTTTTCCATAATTCCGAAATCTACCGAAATTTTTTGACATTGAGCATAAATTTCACTTACGGCTTCGGCTTCTTTTTCGGTGTAAAAACATGATTTTTTTTCCGAAAACAAAGCGTACATTTCGGGCAAATGCAAGCGATAGGCTTCGAGAATTGTTTGCACATTCCAAACAAAAATACCGGCATTCCAAAAATAATTTCCGGAGGCAAGCATTTTTTCTGCGCGTTCTTTATCGGGTTTTTCGGTAAATTTTTCAGCCTTAAAAAATTCTCCGAAACGATTATTTTCAGCCTTTTTGATATAACCATAGCCGGTATCGGGACGCAAAGGCAATATGCCGAGCGTTACAATGCGGTTATTTTTGTGCGTAAATTCTTGCGCTTTGACGACAATTTTTCGGAAATTTTCTTCATCTTCAATCACATGGTCGGCAGGCGTTACGATAATGCAGGCATCGGGATAACGTTGCGCGATTTTGAAAGCCGAGTACGCTATACAAGGAGCGGTATTGCAAGCAAAGGGTTCGGCAAGAATGTTTTCACGTTGTAAATCAGGCAGTTGTGCACTGACCATGTCGGTATATTTTTGGTGCGTAACCACAAAAGTTCCGTCCGTAAGAGATGACAAGCGGTCATAACTGTCTTGCAACATCGTTTTTCCGCGCCCGAGCACGTCGTGAAATTGCTTCGGAAAATTTTCGCGGCTGAGCGGATAAAACCTGCTTCCAATTCCGCCCGCCATAATGACCAAAAAAACAGGTTGCGATTGCATTGTTAAATTTTTTACCAATCCGAAAAAGCAAGCATCTTCAAAGTTGAAATTGTTCGGAAAATTCGAATTGTCGAATCAAAATCAATTTTAATTTGCAAACATATAACAAAGGCAGCAAATAAAGCAAATTTATTGAAAAATCTTTTTTTTACGCCGCTTCTTTAAAAATTTTGCAAGACACTCATTTTTCCAGCCTTTTAATGATGACTCGCCGAGTTCAATTTTTTTTTGCGCGGCTTTTACTTTTCTTGTTCTCCGCATTTTTTTGCTTATTATTAAAGCTGTTTCGTTAAGCGTTGATAATCAATCGGAAAGACGAAATTTGTGAAAAATGTATACTTCCTAAGGGAACAAAAAAGAGCGGGGGAGCATTTTTCTACCAATATCAACAGGGTGTCCGAAAAGCACGTTTTAAACTTTGCAAACCAAATATTATTTGGTCGGTTTCATTTTGAGCCTCAAAGTTAATTTTTTTTGGTAGAAATTGCCTCAAAACCTTCATTTTTTCACTAATGAAATGCTCAAAACGGGAATAACAAAATTATATTTGGCTTTGATTTTCCTAAATTGACTTTTCGGACACCCTCTGAATATTTTTAGCAAATTTTTTTTGAAAATTCTTAGCTTATTCCCTTTCGGGTGATAGAATCGCAGTAAAATAACGAGCAAAATTCCGATTCACCTACACGATTTTGGAAAATCGTGCAGCAAAAAAGTACGAAATGATGAGTCGAAAGGGAA
>JBPOJO010000404.1:0-5865 GCA_052033485.1 Bacteroidota bacterium
TCATGCAGTTTATTTGACATGATTTTGAAAATCTTTTTTTTTAATTAACAATATTTTTAAACTATCTTCGCCGTTTTATTGCCGGCGTAACAGTTTAGCGGTTAAAAAAAATTGTAACAATTTAGCCGATTTGTCCAAGAATGCAGCACGAGCTTTAGCCGGCGACCTTATATTCACTTCTTGCAGGATACACTCCTCTTTAAATCCGCAAGCTGAAGCTCGCGGTACACTCCGGCTAAATAGTTAAAAAAAATTATTTTGCGGTTTCTTCTTTTAAGGCTCTGCGCAAAATTTTTCCGACATTTGTTTTCGGTAATTCTTTTCTGAACTCAATGACTTTCGGCAATTTATAGCCTGTCAAATTTTGTTTGCAATGCTCTTTTAGCTCTTCTGCCGTCAGGCTTTCGTCTTTTTTGACCACAAAAATTTTGACCGCTTCGTTAGATTTTTCATCGGGAATACCGATAGCGGCAACTTCAAGCACTTTCGGGTGCGAAGCGACTACGTCTTCGATTTCGTTCGGATAAACGTTAAAACCCGAAACCAAAATCATATCTTTCAGACGGTCGACAAGCCTGAAAAAGCCGTTTTCCATCATTAAACCGATGTCTCCTGTGCGCAGCCACCCGTCTTGGGTGAGTGTTTTTTCGGTTTCATCAGGGCGATTGAAATAGCCTTTCATTATTTGCGGACCGCGTCCCCAAACTTCCCCTTCTTCTCCTTGTGCGGCTTCGGTGCCGTCCTCCTTCATGATTTTGATTTCGGTGGAGGGCATCGGCAAGCCGATTGAGCCGATAATTTCTCGTCCGTCGAGTGGGTTTGCACTTAAAACGGGCGAACTTTCGGTCAAACCGTATCCCTCGCAAAGCGGGCAACCGGTAACTTCTTTCCATTTTGCGGCAACGGCTTTTTGCACCGCCATTCCGCCGCCCACGGTCAATTTAAGGTGCGAAAAATCGACCTCGTTAAATCCGGGGGTGTTTAACAAGCCGTTAAAAAGTGTATTAACGCCGGAAAATGCCGTAAATCTTGTCTTTTTTAATTCCTTAACAAAACCGGGCATGTCACGCGGATTCGTTATCAAAACATTCGTTCCGCCGTAAGCCGTAAATGTAAAACAATTAACGGTGAGTGAAAAAATATGGTATAAAGGTAAAGCCGTTATCACAACTTCTTCGCCCTCGCGCATGAGATGCGACATCCATTGAAACATCATTTCCATGTTGCTCAATAAATTTCTGTGCGACAATTCCGCGCCTTTTGAAACGCCCGTTGTTCCGCCGGTATATTGAATAAATGCGGTATCGTCCGGTTTCACACTTGCTTTTTTAAATTTGCCGTCGCGCCCCAAATTCAAAGCGTCGTTAAAAGAAACCGCCGAGGGCAAGTCGTATGCCGGCACCATCTTTTTGATGTGCTTAACAACGAGATTGGTTACAAAACGTTTCAACGGAGGAAAACAATCGCCGATTTCGGTAACAACAACGGTTTCAATGGGGGTATGCTGAATTATTTTTTCAAGATTTGCGGCATAATTAGCCAAAATAACCAAAACTTTTGCTCCCGAATCTTTGAATTGATGTTCCATTTCGCGAGGCGTGTAAAGCGGATTTGTGTTGACAACAATCATTCCTGCACGCAAAGCCCCAAACATGGCAATCGGATATTGCAAAAGGTTCGGCATTTGAATCGCAACACGGTCTCCGGGTTTCAATTTTGCATGATTGAGCAAAAAAGAAGCAAATTTAGCCGAAAGACGGTCAATTTCTTTATATCGCAAGCCAAAACCCATGTTGATAAAGGCATAACGGTCGGGATTTTTTGCAAAACTTCGGTCAAGAAGTTCAATCAAAGAGGCGTATTTATTGAGGTCAATTTCGTAAGGTACTCCTTGCGTATATGCCGCGTGCCAAGGTTGTTGTTTCATACTGAAAGTGTTTGTTTCGTCAGGAAAATTGTTTCATTCGAAAAAATTGTAAAATATTTTCCAAAAATAAGCATTGAAAGTACAAATACAAAAAAGAAGTGCGTTTTTACAAAAAAAATTTTGAAAATGTGCAAAAATTCAAAAGAAAAGGACTTTTAAGAGGGGAAAGGAAATTGTTGGGTGCGGAAATGCTGCACGATACTCTAAATTGTGAAAAAAAGCGATTAGGAAAATCGCTCTGCGGGCAAATTTTTATTCATTTTGTTTATTTTTAAAAATTATTTACTTTTGTGCCAAAATTACCCTCCATGAGCAAAAATGAAAACGCATATTATAAGGCTAAGTTTGTAAAATATGTTCGATTAGAACTGTATCAAGAGTCAGTTCTCCGGCATTGGAAAATTGCTACGCATGATATTGCTTTTCACCCTACAGAAACAAAAATTCGCAATTACGTCTTGTATTTGCTTGAAAAAAAAGGAAATACCCCTGTTGATTTGAGCCAAGACATTTTGAGTTTTTATAAATTAAAACATGGGGATAAACATCTTTTAGATTTCGGAAATAAAACCTCGCACCCGATAGCTTCTTCGGCGAAAAACAAAAGTATCAATAAATTCATTATCGGAGAATCTATCACACCTTCGGACGAGCTTGTAACGTTTGTTGCCAAAATTTTTTTTCTAAAATACACCTCACTGCATGAATTTAAAGATTCGAGCGAAGCAGAAAAAATTGTACTCGAAAACGATGTTTTTATAAATGATATTGAAGAAAACAACGATGCGATTATTCTCATTAACGACGAGAATGATACAATTGAAAATGCAGAACTGCCTAATGTAGAGTCTATTAATGAGAATATCTGCCATGAAAATGAGGCGATAAACAAGGCGGAGGCAAAAAATTCGACACCCAATCAAACCAAAACAAAACGTAAATTTTATAAAAATATTACTTTTATGCTGCTCACTTCTGCATCGATTCTCTGTTTTTTTATTCTCATGTTGTTTTCATTTTTTCCCCTGAGCAATTCGGAGTTTAGTAAGTTGCTTGGGGCGCAAGGCAAGGCAGGAAATGATAAATATTTGCTCCGTCTCGCCGAAGCAAATGCTCGGCTTGATAATGCAAACCAAACTTTTATTCAAGCCAAAATGCTTAATGAGCCTTCTCCGAATGATATAAAATTTTTCACCTACTCAATCTTTAACAGCTATTTCATTGAAATACAAGGAAATAACGATATTCCACTCAATCCCGAAGGAGAGGATATGGGGAATGACAATTATCGCGATTTCAGTACTAAAATGATGAGTTCGCTTGATTTGAAAAATGCCCGCACGGTGGCAAATGGCGAAATGACCGTCAGGCTTGCTTTGCAAAATTCTTCTGAACGGATTTACCATGTGTCAAATTTGAAAATTGAAACCCTCAAACGGCATCAACAATTGGATATTTCAAAAGTTCGGAAAGGGGTTTGGACAAATTATGCGGATAAATTACCACTTGAAGACATTAAAAAAACAATTATTTTGGACGAGCGCGGTTTGTATGTTGAAGATATGCGAATGGTTGTTGTTCCGCCGAAAAGCACACTATTTATTACGCTTAAACTTGTTGCTGACGAGCAAATAAAAGAAAAAAAACTTTTGCAATTCGGCATTGAAGCAACTGTAACTACGGGAGTAGCAAAAGAAAAGTATTATTTGAAAAATGAAAAGGAGTTTTTTTGGCTTGGCGTAATCTACTAAAAACCAAGTATTTACAAGATTTAACATTTAGAATTTCTTGGAATTTCTTGCAAGCTGCGATTATTTTTAAGAAAATTGTCTAAATTTTTTGAAATAATGAAAAGTTTGTTGAGCGTTTTGTATTTTTTCTTGGCAGTCAATTATGCGGCATCGGCGCAGACATTTCACGCGCTTATCTTTGCCGATACTCGCGACGAAAAAATCGGAAATTCCTGTTTTCACGACTATGAGCGCATGAGTATAGAGATGTCGACGATGGCATATTCGAATGACATGCGACTGAAAACCTATTTTAATCGTGAAGAAAATTTTAACAAGGGGCGAATGATAGATATTTTGCAGGAATTAAAGGCAGAAAAAAATGATGTCATTTTTTTTTATTATTCGGGACACGGCGCGCGTGCGAAAGATGATATTTCGCGATACCCTCAATTGGCGGTGGGCGAAATGCCGCAAGATTTTATAGCTTTGGAAGAAATTGACAAATTGCTCAAAGGCAAAAATGCTCGCCTGAGAATTTTGCTTGCGGATTGTTGTAATGATACGATTTCCGCGTTAAGCACTCATATTAAGGAAGTTAAGGAGAGCAACGATGCGCCGAAGAAGGAAATAAACAGCTATAAAAGTTTGTTGAGAAGTGTTGCGGGAAGCATTCTCGTCAGCAGTAGTTCATCAGGTGAGCTTTCACTTGCACTTCCTGACGGTGGTGTTTTTACGATGAGTTTATTGTATTCTCTTCAACAAATTATTCTTAAAACAGAGTCCGTCAATTGGACAGAATTGCTTACCGACACGCGAAACATGGCAAGCAAAATTGTCAACAGCATTACCGAAGGGCGACAAAAACAAACGGCTCAATACGAAATCAAACTATCCCCTGTTGAAAATCAAGAGACAACCGTCTTGTATCAACCGACAAGTGAAGAGGCAGATACCGCCCTAATGTATGCTTTGTTATCTTGCGCAGACAGAAAAAAAAATGACACTGAACGCATTAGTGTTGCGGAGTTTGTGGTGAAAAAATTTTTCAGTTCAAATAGTGCAAGAATTGACATAGTCGGGCGAAACGGCAACACGCTCATAGACCGCATGTCAGCAGAAAAATTTGTCAATCGTTTGGCTTTGTCTGCAAGATTGGCACATTTGGTTGTGCTTGAATCGCAAAAAGATTCCGAAGGTAAAGTTACATTTTTGCGTTTGCACGAAATTTATTCGTATTAGTTTTTCACCTTAATTTTATTTCTCATGAAAGTTTTGTTCCCTATTTTGTTGCTATTTTGCGTTCTTACGGTTTCTTTTGCCCAAAATGAAGAAACAAAAACATTAAAACTGACGGAAGCCGACATTATCGAATTTAAACAAAGAGCATCAGATAAAATTGTTCTTTACATGGATAATTTGCCTAAACTTGCCAAAAAAAAAGATGAAAAGGGCAACATTATTCCATTAAAAACAAAGGAATATTACAAATCTGTGCTTTGCGAGATTTTTAAAGATGAAGGAAAAACCTGCATCAAAGAAGTTTCGCACATTGCAAAAAACGGCGATATAAGTGTAAAAAAGTATTTTGTGCCTCAATACTTAGACCGCCTCATACAATCTCAAACATTTTTTGAAATCAGCATCGTTTTCGCCGATTTCTTCTACCTCAGCAACCTTTATCCTGTCGGAAATAATGAATACATGGGGACAGCAACACTCTACCAAAGATTTGTCGGCTACGGAAAAGACAAAAAACCGATTTATGAGGATTTAACAGGCATTACGATTCAAGTACACGTAAAACTAATTGAAGATATGTACGGAACGCGATGGGCGGTACTTTTGGGTGATATGAGTGTTAAAGAAACATTTTCCGAGTAATTATTATGCTGAAAAAAATTTGCATTTTTCTCCTCTTATGGGGAACAGTTTTTTTTTCTCAAGGGCAAGACAGTAGAGCTTCAAAGGGCTTTAAGACTCGGAGTAGTTACGGTTGGGACGGAAGTACGGCTGCTTTACGAAATACATATCATACGTCCTCCAAGATAGGAAAATATACTCAAAAGAGTGTAATTAAAATTGCAGAAGACTTTTCGAATGCAGTTTCAAGTTATTCAATCAATGACGACATTGAAGCACACAAAAAAATACTTTCTTTATGTCTAAACAAAGACATTTTAGTAGCAGATTTTTTTGACAATAAAA
>JBPOJO010000374.1:0-3765 GCA_052033485.1 Bacteroidota bacterium
TTAAACAAAGTAAGCATACACGCAAATTTAATCGTGAAAAAAATGCAGTCGCTGCTGTTTGTTACCTACCAAAGAACAGCTAAAACTTTGTTTAACAATCGTTTGCAGACAAAAACAAGAATGAAAAGCCCCCCCAAAAAATTCAATACGTTACCTCATTATTCAATTTGTATTTTTTTCCCGGCACATTTCTGACAATATTTTTAAATTCCAAGCCGAGAAGCAATGCCGCAACGTGATTGATGGGGATTTGAGTCAATACAGCTATGTCGTCTATCATGACCGAATCCTTCTGTTTGAGCAACTTAATTATCGCCGTTTCATCGTCCGTAAAATCAGAATAGGATATTTTTTCCGTCTTGTCCCGAACCTCCCTGTCCCAATTCAAAGCCTCAATAATGTCCGCAGCAGAGGTAACCATGACAGCTTTGTTATTTTTTATTAAATTGTTGCAGCCCGACGATGTGCGTGCAAATACACTGCCCGGCACCGCTAAAACGTCGCGCTCATACTCGTGAGCCAAATCAGCAGTAATCAATGCACCCCCTCGCTCTTTCGCCTCCACCACCAAAACAGCATCGGAAAGCCCCGCAATTATGCGATTCCTGTCCGGAAATCGAGGCGCATCAGGCTTCGTGCCGAACGGATACTCCGTTACCAAACCGCCGCAGGAAAGCATTCTGTCTGCAATTCCCTTGTGTGAAGCAGGATAGACCGTCTGCAAGCCGTTTGCCATCACGCCCACAGTTTGCAATTCGTTTTGCAATGCCGCTTTATGCGCCGAAATATCTATTCCGTAAGCTAATCCACTGACAATTAATGGTTTGTAATCTTTTAATTCATCTAATAAATTTTGTACGAAATTTTTTCCGTAGTCTGTCGCATTTCTTGTTCCGACGATTGCCAAAGATTTTTGATTTTCAAACGCAATTTGCCCCTTGACAAAAAGCGCAAGCGGCGAGTCTATGATGCTTTTCAGCCGAGAAGGATATGCCGAATCAAAATAAGGAATGATTTCGCAGTTGCTTTTTTGGGCAATTTTGATTTGCTCATCGGCAAGCGAATAGGCTGATGAACGATTTTCTTTAATAGATTGAATAATTTTTTCACCGATTTTTGGTATCTTTGCAAGTTTTCCGGCGGGACTTGCAAAAACTTTTTCGGCGGAGCCACAGTAGCTGATAAGGTGTTTTGCCGTGTGGCTTCCTATGCCCGAAAGCATTGAAAGTGCAAGCAAGTGAATAATATCTTCGGACATAAATTTTTATTTCGGCACAAATTTCAATTTTTTTAATGATGAAAAAAATTATTTTGCTCTTTTTATTTCAAATCTTTTTTGTTTTTCAAATTTTTGCACAATTAACCCTCAGCCGACATATCCCCCTGCCCGCAGGCGGAAAACGCGAAATCGCGACCGGTTTTGGTGCTTTTGTCCAAAATTTCCCCGTTTCGGCGACCGCCAAAGTAAACTATTACAACGGCGAAATTTCTTCGCTTGACGCGCGTAGCGGAGGTGTTTTGAATATAGACATCGGCAACCGCGATTTGATGCAATGCGCCGACGCAGTGATGTACATTCGGGCTTTGTACCTCAAATCTTTGAACAAAACGGAGGACATTGCTTTTCATTTTGTCAGCGGTGTTTTGTGCGAATATAAAATGTACAAAAAAGGCTATCGTTTTGACGGCAAAAATTTTGTGCAATCCAAGCCCGCATTATACGACGACAGCGGTTTTGAGGCATATATGCGGCTTGTTTTTGCTTATGCAAGCACACTTTCTTTGGAAAAAGAATTGTCTGCCCGAAGCTCATGGAGCGAGTTGAAAGTCGGCGATTGTTTCATTCGCGGCGGTTCGCCCGGTCATGTTTTTGTGGTTGCGGATAAAATGCAAAAAAACGGAAAAACTTATTTTGCTGTTATTCAAGGTTTTATGCCGGCGCAAAATATTCACATTGTCAAAAATTCGACGGGATTTTGGTATGAAGCCGGAAAAGATTACAGCAATGACATTCCCTACGGCGAACTTTTGCAATTGAAATATTTGAAAAGTTTTTAAATTTTGCTGAAATAAGGCTGATTTTTGCCTTTGTTTGTTTCTTTTTGTCGCTTGTGCAGACGCAAGCGACAAAAAGAAATGCAGCGTAACTTATAGTTTGCGAAAACGTCAGTTTATTGGTGCTTTTTTGCAAAAAAACTCCCTGACAATTCAATTTCGGCGAAGCGATAAACGACGACAGTCCATTTTCGCCGGGTTGCGAAAAAATCCACCCGCACAAGTTAGAAAATTGCGCCGCAAAAAAGGGAAAGATTTCCGAAGTTCTCCGAATTTTTATTTTTTCCGAATAATATTTTCCGCTCAATAATCTTATTTTTTTACCTTTTCGACGAATTATCATTGATATTTTATTAAAAAAAACTATATTTAGCGAATATTTTTTCCGGCTCAAATTTTGACCGAACAACACACTTAAAAACACCTTTTTTTTATGGTTCTGAACAGAATGACACCCGACCAAAAAGCCTTAAAAATTAATTTAGACCCCGCCGTCTATGGCTCTTTTGCCGAAATCGGCGCAGGGCAAGCCGTCGCCGATTTGTTTTTTCGGGCAGGTGCCGCCTCCGGTACCATCGCCAAAACAATGTCCGCTTATGACATGAAATTCAGCGATGCCATCTACGGCGCGGAAACGAGCGGAAGATATGTTTGCGAATCAAGATTGATTAAAATGATTGCACACGAGTATAAATTGTGTGAAGAACGTTTGCCGCACAGACGCGAAAAAACTTGCTTTTTTGCTTTTGCCAATACCGTTGAAGTCTTGAATTTTAACAAAACAAACAAAGGACACGGTTGGTTCGGTGTGCGTTTTCAGCTTAAACCGCAAGGCGAACCCAATGATTTGGTCGTGCACGTGAAGTTTTTGGACAATCATCGGCATTTACAACAAGAAGCTTCCGGCATCATCGGCGTGAACATGATGTATGCCTCCTACTATCTTTCAAACGGCGATATTGAAGATTTTTTGCTTTCGCTCATTGACGCTCTCGGGCGCGACCGCGTAGAAATTGACATGGTCAGATTGAGCGGACCCGATTTTAAAAATGTTGATAATCGTTTGATTAGCCTTAAATTGGTCAAAAATCATTTGGCAAGCGCAACGATTTTCGGACCTGACGGCAACGTTTTGCAAGCCTCCGAAACTTTGTACAAAAAGAACGTTTTGGTTTTGCGCGGCAGGTTTCGCCCCGTTACGCACGTCAACCTCGACATGCACGAAAAAGGCAAACATAAATTCTTTTCCGACCCCGAAGTTGACCCTGCAAACACCATTGTTCTCTCCGAATTGACACTTTCTAACCTTTTTGTGAAAAGCACTACCGATGCCGCTGCGATTGACGAACACGATTTTTTAGACAGGGTAGATATTCTTTGCTCGCTCGGTCAGACCGTTTTGATTTCAAATTATCACGAATATTTTCGTCTTTTGGAATACCTTTCGCAATTCAATCGCGGAAAAAAAATCGGCATTGTGCTCGGTATTTACAACCTCGCCGATATTTTCAAAGACAAATTTTATTCCGACCTGCCGGGCGGAATGCTTGAAGCTTTCGGGCAACTTTTCGGCACGAATGTCAAACTTTACGTTTATCCTGCCAAAGCTCCCGACGGTTCTTTGCTCACTTGCAAAAATTTTCAGTTGCCCGCGAGCATCAGTCCGCTTTTCCAATATTTGATTGCGAATGACAAATTTGCCGACCTCAC
>JBPOJO010000406.1:0-2100 GCA_052033485.1 Bacteroidota bacterium
TAGCGGAGTAATTTTGACAGAAATTGCAGAAAAAACGTTGTTAAAGCTCCGTTAAAAATTAGCAAAAAGGGGGTCGAAGAATTATGTTTGGTTTTAATTTTTCAAAAATGACTTTTCGGACAGCCTCAAATCCGCAAGCTAAAGCTCGCGGTACACTCCGACTAAATAGTTACTTTTGAACAAAGTAAAGCTTACAGACATTTCGCCACAGTTTGGATTTTTTTTGAAAATTGCTTTTAATGTCTTTTTAAAGAGTTTTACTTAGAAATTTGGCTTAATTGTCGAAAATTGTTTATTTTGCAACAATTTGGAAAATAAATTGCCGACAATTATTCAAATCGAATTGCCATGAAAGATTTTTCACCTATATTAACCATCAATCCGCGCGAAATCGGTACGGTAAATTTGCAAAACTATTTGCAATCTTCGGTCGGACCGCGTCCGATTGCATTAGCCTCAACCGTTGATTCGGAGGGCAATGTTAATCTCAGTCCGTTTAGTTTTTTTAATATTTTTAGTGCCAATCCGCCGATTTTAATTTTTTCACCTGCCCGACGAGTGCGCGACAACACGAGCAAACACACGCTCGAAAATGTGCTTGAAGTGCCGGAAACCGTCATCAATGTTGTCAATTACGGCATTGTGCACCAAACTTCTTTGGCGAGTACGGAATACGAAAAAGGGGTCAATGAGTTTATTAAAGCGGGCTTGACGGAGGAAAAATCCGTGATGGTGAAGCCTCCGCGCGTGAGTGAATCGCCTGTTGCTTTTGAATGTGCCGTTCGGGAAGTTATCCATCTCGGGGACGAGGGCGGTGCGGGCAACTTGGTTTTGTGTGAAATTTTGCTGATACACATCAACCGCAATATTTTGAATGATAAAAATTTCATAGACCAAAGAAAAATTGACCTTGTTGCGCGAATGGGCGGCGATTGGTATTGCAGAGCATCAGGTGCGGCACTTTTTGAGGTCGAAAAGCCGCTTGTCAAAAAAGGTATCGGTTTTGACGGTTTGCCTCAAGCGATTCGCGAAAGTTACGTACTGACCGGTAATCACCTTGCGCAACTTGCTAATACCGAGCGTATTCCGACGGAGGAGGATTTAGCCGATATAGAAATTGCGGGTGAAATTGAGCATGCGCATTTTTTGGCAAAAACATTATTAGATGCCGGAAAAGTTGCCGAAGCATGGAAAGTTTTGTTGAGCAAAAAATAAAAGTCTCAATTTTACAGCCTTTTATGTACAACGGATTGCTTATTGCCCGATAAATCAGCGGCAATGCTCCGTTGTGCATTTCTGTTTTTCCTTTGCGGTCAAATGCTCTCAAAAACTGCTGTACTTACTTTTAAATGATTGTTGCTTAAAAATCTATAACAATGTAATGTACCTTTAGGCTGCGAAAACGGCGGTTTTTGTGTTTTATTTTCACCCAAACTCAACAAAATACTCAAAGAAGCATCAACTTGGAGTGAAGGCAAAAGCAAAACTCTAACGATTCCAATACGCTCTCAAATTAAACACACTAATTCAAAATTCCATTTTTTTCAAACAAAATAATTTTGATTAAAAAAAATAAAATGATAAATTGCAAACCAAGTTTTCGTCAATAAGTGTTTGTTCTAATTGTGAAAATAAATTTGCCGCCGTTGTTTGTGTCTCCACAAACGACTTGCAGTGCAAATGAAAAAGTCGCTTGTGAGGACACAAGCAACGGCGGGCAAAAAAAATAAAATGATAAATTGCAAACCAAGTTTTCGGCAATAAGTATTTGTTCTAATTGTGAAAATAATTCTGCCGCCGTTGTTTGTGTATCCACAAGCAACGGCGGGCAAAAAACTTGTAAAACTTGACACCTAAATTTGCGTCAATAAAACGGTGAAAAATCGGAACAAAAAACAATGCTTGTATCGTTTTCTCGCCCACAATCTCTAAAAAATGGAAAAATCTGAGGTGCTGAATATTTTATCGGAAACATGGGATTACCCTTTTGAACTTGTAAGCGGTGAAATTGTGCCGAAGGAGAGCAGCGAGCCGCTTTCGGAAGAATTTTTACAATTTTTGTTGTCCGATACTGCGGATGATGTCAATATTTTTAAATTT
>JBPOJO010000396.1:0-3596 GCA_052033485.1 Bacteroidota bacterium
AAATTTCATGCCCTCAAATGGTAAAAATAACGCGCAAATTTTTTTTGAACAAGCCCTGATTGACTGAAAACTCCTTGCCTGTGCTTCATATTTTTTTAGTACAACTTAGCCCAAGTGTTCCGCAAGCCATTCGCCTGCGATTAACAACATGATAGTCAAGCTAACAGCTTGTTTTACAAGTTTTTACAATCCTTAGCTTTGTTTATAAAAAAATCTCACGCACATCGCATGATGAGGCTTTGCCGATGTTATCAAAATTATTTTTCAGCCAATTTTCGGCGTATTCATTGCCGTTTTTTCTCAAAAAGCTGATAAAATCCCAAGAAATGTTCATTTTGCTCGACATATTCAAATCGCCGAAACGCTCTTCGGGATTAATGTGGTGCATAAAAACCTTTCTGAATTTGCCGCCCAAGTCAATGCCTTCTTCCAAAAGTCTGTCAATGAGGTCAAATTTGCGCATTTCAAGCATCAAACTCGAATTAAAACTCAACTCGCTGATGCGGTCTTGTATTTTTGAAGCTGAAGTCGGCACGTCGGGAATGTTTATCGGATTGATTTGCACAAGCAAAATATCTTTGCAGTTTGTGCCCGTGATAAGGGGAAAAATAGGCGGATTGCCCATAAAACCGCCGTCCCAATAATGTTCTCCGTCTATTTCGACGGCTGCATTGAATTGCGGAATACAGCAAGAAGCCATCACAGCATCAAGCGAAATATCACAAGTGTTAAAAACTTTTACGCGCCCTTTTTTCACATTTGTTGCACAAATGAAAATTTTGGTAACGTCGCAATTTCTTAATTTTTCAAAATTAACTAATCTTTTTAAGATTGTTCCGAGCGGATTGATGTTAAAAGGGTTAATTTGATATGGCGAAAAGAAATTCGTCAGCATTTCCGCTGCCGCATAGCCGAAAGAATAGTCCAAATTGCCGCGTTTTCCAAACCAGTAATCAAAAACAGACGGCTGAATCGGCGAAAAATGACCGTAGTTGCCGACTTCCGTCCAAAAAGTTTCGAGCAAAGCCTGTGCCGTCCCCCGATTGCCGATTTGCAAACCGTAAGCAAGCAAAACCGCATTGACTGCCCCCGCGCTTGTGCCGCAAAAACCGTCTAAATGCAATTTTTTTTCTTCAAGCAATCGCTCCAATACGCCCCAAGTGAAAGCCCCGTGTGAACCGCCGCCCTGCAAGGCGACAGAAATGTGTTTTTGTTCCGTAAAAGGCATGGTTTGAGATAGTTGTTTTGTTAAAAAATCTAAATTGAATTACAGAATGCCCTTTTGAGTGTTTTTTGAGCAAAAATTACCAATAAACCGGCGTTTTTGCAAATTAAAATTGTAACGGTGTAGTATAGTGTCGCCGGCATCTTGCGGGCTAAATTTAGCTCTTTTGAAGTCCAAGATGATTGCTTACAGTACAATCTTTTGCCAACAAGCTAAATAATTACCTAACTTTACGCTGCAATTCGTTTTAATTTTTATTAAAAAAAAGCCGAATGATTTTAACATTCGGCTTCTGAAAATATTATTCAGGCAATTCGTGAAATTCTTTGGCAGAAACGACTTTTTCGTTTTTCTTTACCAATTCAACCATTTTATCGAATATCATTTTATTGTGCGCTTTGTTTGCAAAAGCTTCATAATGTTTGCCTTTGTCTCTCGTAATGTAGTTTTTAACCACTTTTTCACGGTCTTCTTCGGGCAAATCATTGAAGGTCATTCCGCTTTGTTGCAAAAGTGCCGCCACTTCGTCCGCACCTTGCTGAATAATGTTGACATCTTGCAATTTTAACTCCTGCTCTTTCGCAAAACGACTCGAAATAATTTCCCAACGGATAGTTTTTTTAATGCTTTCAACATTCTTTTGAAACTCCTCTCCGCTTATTTTGCTGTTATTCGGTTGGTTTGTAAAGATAATGCGCCTTACATCTTCATCGGTAAGTTCAAAATTGATTTGATTAAGAAGTGCTTTTTGAACATCATAAGTCAATCTGTCATTTGAAGCAATTTCAAAATCTTTTGTATGAATTTGACGAATGCGTTCGCGCAACTCTTCTTCATTATGAACGACATCAGGTCCGAAAAGTGTGTCAAAAAACTTCTGATTCATTTCAGCGGGAGTAATGTCTTGCAAAGTATTAATTGTCAAAACTGTTTTGCCGCTCAAGTTTTCGTCTGTATCGAAAATGCGTTTATTGTTGGATTCAAAAACATCTTCAAAATTAAATTCGACAGTTTCGCCTATTTTTTTGCCCATAAAAAGCGTTCTTGCCGCTTCTTTTACTTCCGCCATTTTAAAACTTGCTTTTTCCGAATCGAAATTTCCGCAAGTCATTTTACCGGTGATGAATGTCTTCTCGCCAACCGATTCAGTGTCGGTAAGTGCCGAAAGCATATCGCGAAAACGAGCGATTGATTCGTCAATATCTGCGTCTGTGTAATCAACAACATATTTTGTGATTTCAATTGCAGACAAATCAAGGGTAAATTGCGGCGCAATATTCAACTCAAATTGTACTTCCAAGTCTTTTTTGCCTGCCGAAATCTCCTCCATAATATCCGAAGCAACCGGACGACCGAGAATTTCCACATTATTTTCTTGGAGGTAATTTTGCAAATTTGAAAAAGCTGTTTGAAGGATTGTGTCGGCTTTCATCTGACTTCCTACCAATTTCTCTACCAAAGAAAGGGGTGCTTTACCCGGTCTAAAGCCTTTAATATTAGCTTTTTTTCCGTATTCTTTGATTTTTTTAGAAAATTCGCTGCTGTAATCTGCTTCTTTGAGCGATACTTTTGCTACGGATTCGATTCCGCTCTTTTTTTCAAGTAAAATTTCCAAGGCTATAAAATTTACGATTGTACGAATGATTGCCTAAAAAGCAAAAAAATCAATTTCGAATGGTTTGCAGTCAAAATTGATTTCTTGTGTGCGGGTGGAGGGACTCGAACCCCCATGCCGCGAAGCGCCGGATCCTAAGTCCGGTGCGTCTACCAATTTCGCCACACCCGCTCTTTTTGAGTTTGCAAAGGTAAGATAAATTTTTTGAAGTGCAAAATTATTGCAATTTTTTTTTCAAATCTGTTCAAAAATATGATTTGTAGATGTCAATTTTTAACACAAGGATTACGCCAAAATTCAATCAGCATATAAAAAATTTGAAAAGTGGGGAATATTTTTGCAAAATAAAATGCTATTGAATAACTTTGCGACATCTCAATAACTGTACTTCCGGCATTTTTTTTGCGCTTTTATATGTTTTTTTGATAAAATTCTGACATGAAAACAATTTTACCATTATTTTTGCTGTTTTTTACTTTTTTTTCAACTTTTGCGCAAAACAAAGACGAAAAAGCAATCGTTAAATCCATATACGTGCAAGCCGAAAAATGGAATACAAAAGACCTCGATGGTTTCATGTCTTTCTATTGGCACTCGGACAGCCTGCGCTTCGTGAGCAAAAACGGAATCACGCATTCATGGAACAAAGTCAAAACAAATTATGAAAAAACCTACGGAAAAACCGGTGATGATTTGGGAAAATTAGCTTTTGAGGTCTTAGAATTGACAAAAATTGACAAAAAAAGCTATTTTATG
>JBPOJO010000096.1:0-4660 GCA_052033485.1 Bacteroidota bacterium
CCAAAAACATAGAAAAAGCAAGACAAAAACTTGCCGAAATCAATATGACCGCCGAACAAAGAAAAGTTTATGAAAAATACTTGATTAATTTAGCCAAAGATAAAGACGTTATTAACACGGCTAAAGAGGAAGGACGTGCAGAAGGGCGCGAGGTGCGAAACATTGAAATTGCCCGAAAAATGAAGTTAAAAGGCAAATCGTATGAAGATATTTTTGATTTTACGGGCTTGACAAAAGAACAAATTGATGCTTTATAATATGCTGTAATGCTAAATTGGTTTTCCAAACTTGACAGGGAAAAATATTTTACCAAATATCGCAATCCTTAAAAGTAACACAAATAATTGTATTTCATTAAAAAATTATAAATTCTTATCAAAAAAGGAATGATTTTTGCGGTTTTAAGAAAAACAAATTTTATGAAAAAAAACGGTATATTTTTCCTGCTTTTTACCTGTCTGTTTTTTTTACATTCTGCAACCATCGCTCAAACGCTTTACGAACTCGTATTTACGTCCGGCGAGGTTCAGTACAAGGGTTTTTTAGTGTTTTTTAACGAAGAAGATGCTTTTATGCGCATTGGCTATACCTATCAAAAAAAATACAATGTTGTCAATGTTGATTATCAGGCAAAAACAGGCTCGGAAGGCGATGAAGAATATTACGTTTTGACCGGGCGCAACCCGCGTTTTATTTCCTCAAAAGACAAAGACCAAACTTACAATCCCGACCATTTTATATGGGTTTGGAATCGCAACGAATCGGCAGGTCTGCCTTATGTAACCGACGATGCAAGTTTTAATTCCGAAAGCCTTATTTTATGCGACAGCTACCGCGAAATTGTCGCAAGTGAATTGACGGAAACCTATCTCAAACAATTTTTCAGGGTAAACGAAAAACCCTATCTTGCCCTGCGGAAAATGATGCTTGCACATTCGGGCAACTCAGATGTGGCAATAAATGACTCGCAAAATAACACCTCTGACACGGAATCGGAAAATCAAAATTACAATCAAAAAGCCTCATTACACCTTATAATGGTTATCAATACGGAGGTTGCCGACATCGGTATGAGCTGCTCCGCTGACCAAAGAATGGTCGAAACGGAGTTTCGCGAAATATCAAAAGCACTCAAAATCACTTTTAACAAGCATGTTGTGAACGGCGAAAGTTTTTCTAAAAACAAGGTAGAAAACACATTGCAAAGCTTAAAAGTTACCGGCAACGACGTGGTTGTTTTTTATTACAGCGGTCACGGTTTTCGTTGGTCTGACCAAACTGACCCCTATCCGATGCTTGATATGCGCTATTCCGACTATACGAAAATAGGCAATAATACGAGCATAGCCCTCTCGGAATTAAGCAAATACCTCAGCGGAAAAGGAGCAAGACTCAACCTGATTTTAAGCGATTGTTGCAATTCGGATGTCGGACGAAATCAATTGACCAATACAACATTCATGGCGGGAAGGAGTTTTCAAGGCGCGGAAGTCGAAAAATTAAAAAGCCTTTTTCTCTCCGCTCGCGGCACGCTGATAATGACCGGAAGTTCACCCGGCGAATATTCTTGGTGCAACATCAACGGCGGTTTTTTTACTTTGAGTTTTATCCAAGCCTTAAAAGAAGAAATCGGCTATATGCGTGAAGGAAAACCCTCGTGGGAGCAAATCGCGCAAACAGCGGCAAAAGCCACGAAAAACAAAGCCGCAAGCGGAATCGGCAAATCGCAAATTCCCTTTTATCAATCAAGAATTACTAAATAAGTTGCTATGTCAATCATCATTTTGTTCAGTTTTTTGAGCTTTTTGCCGCTCGAAAAATCGCACCCTGTTTTTTTGAAATATTACAACATCATTAAAGATGCCAAACAAACAGAATTATACCTTGTCTCGGATACACCTGTTGCCGCAGAGGAGCAAACAGCCGGAAAAACATATTTGTCTGATTATGAAGTAATTAAAAAAATCGAATTGAGCGAACAGGAAGTTAATCAATTCAAAAACGAACTGTCTACAAATCAATTTTACTCGGAAGACAAAAAAATGTGCCCATTTCAAGCGAAGTATTTATTGCGTTTCGTGAAGAAAAAGAAATTTATTCATGTCGTTTTTTCAACCGAAAACTGCAAAAAAGCAATCATATTCTCTTCCGCAAAAAAAATCAAAGGAAAACGAGTAGAATTGACGGAAGAAAACTACTTCCATAAAACATTGAAAGATAAAATATTGCCCTAAAATTCATTTCAAATTTTTTTTTATATAAAAAATTTTTTTTGAATTTTTTTTGCAATAATTTTGCACTTCAATTCGCAAAGTGAGCGCGAACAAAAAAAAATTTCCCCGACAAAATGCGGCATTTCGCAACTTATTCAGATAAGAATTACCTTTCACGTCTCCTCGCGCTCATACATTCGCTGAGAGCGTTAAAATACCCTTTTAAATTGCATGTTTTATGTTTGGACGACTATATTTTTAATTTTTTTAACCTTCATTACACGGATTGTGTGCACGCACTCAGCTTGAAATCCTTAGAAAATTTTGATTCCGAGTTGCTTTCCGTTAAAGAAAGTCGAAGTAAAATA
Source organism: Bacteroidota bacterium (assembly GCA_052033485.1). GTDB lineage: Bacteria > Bacteroidota > Bacteroidia > Cytophagales > Bernardetiaceae > JBPOJO01. Next base: position 2,582 of record JBPOJO010000096.1, read on the forward strand.
GAATATTATTTCACTTTGACACCCTGCCTGCTGAACTTTTTGTTTGAATCTGTCCACGAGGCGGATATGATAACCTACCTTGATTCGGATATTTATTTTTTTGATTCTCCGGAGCGTGTTTTTGAACCTGCAAAAGAAGCTTCGGTTATCATTATTTCACATCATTTTTCCGAAAAAAACAAACACTTGGAGCGTTTCGGCAAATACAATGTGGTTTTTAACAGTTTTCGCAGAGATGAGGAGGGCTTAAAAGTTTTGCAATGGTGGCGGAAAAGCTGCCTCGAATGGTGTTACGATTATTTTGAGGACGGAAAATATGCCGACCAAAAATACCTTGACGAATTTGAAAATATTTCTGACAAAGTATATATCGAAAATGATATTTCTGTCAATTTAGCGGGTTTCAACGTTGATAATGCAGATTTAAAACTTCGAAATAATGATATTTTAGTCAATGAAAAAAAATTAGTTTTTTACCATTTTCACCGCTTAAAGAAAATAAAAGGGCATTTTTTTGAAATGTATCCATCCTCGCATTGGGGAGCAGACTTGTCAAAAAACGCCGTAATTGTTAAAATTTACACAATTTACATTCGTTCAATGTTATTTTTTGAAAAAAAACATCAAATACACTTTGAAAACTCGATTCGATACGATAAAAGCCGCTTTTCTTTGTTTGACAAAATTATTTTTGATTATCCGATTTATGTCAATTCTTTTTTTTCTTTTGTGCTGCACGGAGAAAAATATTATCGTATATATCAAAAAATAAAATCACTTTTTGTAAATAAAAAACCGCAATCCACATAACATGGCTAAATTGCTTGATTTAAAAACATTTACGGACAAAAGAGGCTGCTTAACCGTAATTGAAAAAGTTTTTCCTTTCGACATCAAAAGAATATTTTATATTTACGGCGTTGATGATTCGATACGCGGCGGACACAGGCATAAAACGACCTTTCAGGCTGCGGTTTGTATAGCCGGAAAATGTACGATAAAAAATAACGACGGTGAAAAGGAAGAAATTTTTGACTTAGACGCTCCGCATAAATGCCTTTTGCTCAATCCCGAAGATTGGCACGAGATGTACAATTTTTCGCCCGATGCCATTTTGATGGTGCTTGCGTCCGAGTTTTACAATCATGACGATTATATTTTTGAGCCCTACTAAGCGAAAATTGTCCGAACATTCATTCGGAAAAAAATAATTGGAATTTTTTTTGCAGTAACAACATTAGACCCAAAATTTACCGAAATGCGCATCATAAAAGTTTATTTTTTAATTCAATTACTGTGTGTTTTGCCTTTTTTTTCTCACGCACAATGCACGGGAAATTGTCAAACAGGGAAAGGCGTTTTTAAATATACGTCCGGCGAAACTTATGACGGCTATTGGCTCAACGGAAAAAGAAGCGGAAAAGGCACAATGTTGTGGAATAACGGCGAAAAATACGTAGGGTTTTGGAAAAACGATTTTCAACACGGTTTCGGCGAAATGAACTTTTCGGACGGCAGAAAATTCGAAGGAGAATGGGCTGAAGGAAGACAAAACGGCGCGGGAAAAATGTTTAAAAACGGAAATATTTTGCAGGAAGGAACTTGGAACAACGGAAATTTTATCGGCGGAAACAGTATTTCGCCTGCTCCGCAAAATATCGTTCCGGATAAAAATGAACATTCGGTTACTTCTAACGCCTCTCCCAAACGTGAAAAATATAAAAAATTAACAATTTTCGGAAAACCCGATTTTATCGCGCAAATCAGCAACGCTCTACGCCTTTTGGAAGAAAAATCACCCGAAGAGGCTGCCATTGTTTTTGACTATGTAGTCGAAATAAAACAGCACGATAAAAGCGGTATGAGGGTAGAAAAAAAGACGATTGAACTTGCTGACAGAACTGCTTTTCATTCCGTTCAATGGTGTGCAAGCGTGTTGGTGCACGAGGCATATCATTCAAAAATATATACCGAATATCAAAAAAAACACCCTGCATCTGTTGTGCCTTATGAAGTTTACGGTGGTGAAAAAGCGGAAAAAGCCTGTAATTTGCTCCAAGCAAAAGTCGGCGAAAAAAT
>JBPOJO010000734.1:0-2430 GCA_052033485.1 Bacteroidota bacterium
GCGGCGTAGCATCATAACCGTGCCTAAAACGGCTCCCGTTCCGCTCAATGCACAAGCAGTCAAAATTATCCACAAGGCAGCCATTAAAAAAGGTTAAAATGTAGGAAATTGCTGATATGTTTCAAAACCTATAAGATTTCAAAACCTTATAGGTTTGATTATCAAAACTTTAAAAATGCCTAAATCTCGGCGTGCGAATGACCGCAGGCAAAACGGGTTTAGGCGAGCGCATACGATAAGCGATTCCGATTTCGTGTGAAGTCGGTCTTTTTGCCGATTGTCCGCTCGTTACGTAGTCAAAACTGTATCTCAGTTGTAAAGATTTATCTTTCAACACATTAAACCCGATAATTCCAATGACTGCATCAAGAGCGTTAGAGGCGCGTGAGGATAAGCCGAAGAAAAAATCTTTTTTGTAGTAGTACATCAAAGAGGGTTCAAATGAAAGGGTATTGAAGTCCGATTTGAGCAAAACAGAAGGAGTAAGCACCGATTTTTCATCTAAATCAAAATGGTAGCCTAATAATAAGGTGGTATGTTTGTTCAAAGAACTGATTGTGATGCCTTGTGTGTAATTAAAACCGGCAGAATTCAAGTGGTTAAGGCTTATGCCGGAGAAAAATTTTCGTGTAGAATAGTATATACCTAAACCAAAATCAGGCTTTAACTGACTGACTGCTCCGCCTTCGGGGATATACGGGTCGTCAGCGTCGACATAACGCCATTTTCCGTTGATGGATTGATTGTAAATACCCATTCTGCCGCCGAAAGAAAGTTTTGCTTTGTTTTTAAAAACGTGATGGTAGGCATAGGAAAATTGCATTTCCAAATTGGTCAAGGGTCCTATTCTGTCATGCACAATATGCAAGCCGAATCCGCTGTTAATTTGAAAAACAGGCATATTAAAACCTAAAACTTGCGTGGATGGCGCGCCGCCGTCGTCAAAAGTTGCAGTGTAGCCGAGCCATTGTGAACGGTGCGACAAGCCGAATTCCATGTATTCGTCATTAATACCGGCACTTGCGGGGTTCAAAAAAAGTTGATTGAACATATATTGACTGAATTGCGCATCTTGTTGCGCAACGGCATTCCCGCATACGAGCAAGATGAACAAACACATCGCCCAAAGTTTGTATATTTTTTTTTCCATGTTGATTTTGCTCATATTGAAACACAAATCAGATTTTTTTTCAAAAATAGATATTAAATTCTTATGTCCGTACAATTTAAGTTTTTTTAGTATCAAAAAAAACGTAAAGAGATTTGTGAACAAAACAATTTAGGGAAATTTTGAAAGAAAATAAAGCGAATACAAGTGCAAAAACGCATTTTTATTTCCATTTTGCAACTTTTTTTACAAAGTGTTTGTTGAGGAGAAAAATAAAAAAAATGTCAGAGACCGTCGACAATTTTAACGCTTATCGTTCGGCAATGAACGACAAAATTCTCGCTTATGATAACAAAGTTATCAAACGAATTTACAATCTTGACACAAACACCTACGCAGAGGGTTTACTCGACGTTAAAACTAAAGAACTCATTGGTTTGACCTGCTCCCTTGTTTTGCGCTGCGATGATTGCGTGCGCTATCACGTAGAAAAATGCAAAAACTTGGGTTTTTCTAATGACGAAATAATGGAAGCAATGTCTGTCGGCGTTTTAATCGGCGGCACAATTGTCATTCCGCATTTGAGAAGAGCGGTAGAGTTTATGGAGGCTTGCGACAACTGAGAGAAATATCTGCGCAACTGCTCCGCCGACTTTCGCTTAAAAAAATGGCGAAAAATGACTTTTGGGGCGCGTTTTTTTATTTTTTTGAGCAAAAAATTACACGTTAAAAAAATAACGAAAATTTTTTTTTAAAAAAAATGCTTAACTTTGCGGAAATATTTGTATTTTGCAGCGATGTTAGTTTTAAAACAACGAATTCTGTTTCCGAAAAACTTTAACTTCTTCTTCAATGATTTATCCGATTGTTATACTTGCACTTTCAGTGCTGATTCTTCTGATTGCACTTTATATTTACATGCACAGAAGGCATGAACTTCAACAATTAAAAGTGGATATTGTTGCGCTTTCGCTCGAATTAAAGCGTGTCAGACAGCAAAAAGAAGAACTTTCGTCCTCTTTTGAGCTTGTGCGTGGAGAATTAGGGGTCATAAAAGCAAAAGCTGCAGGTTTGTTCCCCGAACCTGTTAAAACAAAAGACAAAGAAAAACCTCTCATGTCCGTTCCCAAACAGGAAAAACCTGCGCCGAGCGAAAAACAAACGGCTGACGAGACCCAAGAATCTCCGCCCGAAAACAAGCCCAAACGCCCTGCAAAATCTTTGCAAGAAATTTTAGATAACAAGCACGGTCAAGGCAAACAATCAACGTCTGCGAACCTATTTTTGGGGTGGACCACACGATCACGCATTCATTTCACGTT
>JBPOJO010000395.1:0-9094 GCA_052033485.1 Bacteroidota bacterium
AACCTTTTTTGGCTGGCGCAAACCAGCCTAAAACTTTTGTAGGAAAAGTGTCTGCAATTAAATAAAACTTAACCGCTCCATTTTCAATTCGCACCTCAAAGCCCCGCCGTTGAGCGGTTTATTTTGAATTAACTTTATCTTACTTTGGGACTGCAAAGGTATGAACTCTTTTTTTAATTCCAAACTTTTTGAGAAGTTTTTTTTGAGTTTTTTTTGCCCCTCGCTTTTAAAACGCTTGCCCTCTTTTGGGACTGCAAAGGTATGAACTCTTTTCTTTTCTCCCAACTTTTTGGGAAGTTTTTTTTGAGTTTTTTTTACCCCCTGTTTTTAAAACGCTTGCCCTCTTTTGGGACTGCAAAGGTAAAAACTCTTTTTTTATTTCCAAACTTTTCGTGAAGTTTTTTTTGAGTTTTTTTTAACCCCTCGCTTTTAAAACGCTTGCCCTCTTGTGGGACTGCAAAGGTAAGAACGCTTTTCTTTTCTCCAAACTTTTTGTGAAGTTTTTTTAATCTTTTTTTCCCTTATTAAAAACAAGGTGAAGATTTTTTGAACCCTATTATAAGGTGTACGTTAGGAACAACGATATTGGCAAATTGAAAGTGCCCCAATAAGGAGGGCAGAAAATGTAGTCCTGTTAAAAAACACAAGGTAATCACATCTTGTAAAATAATAGTGTCAATTATGCCAAAAACGCAACCCGTACATGAGTTGCGTTTCTAATGAAATTACTAAATGTCAGTTTTTATCTCTTCTTCAGGATATTTCCACACTAATTTGCTTTCAATAAATTCCTCCATTGCGACAATTGTCGACTTGGGTAAACGCTCATAGTGTTTAGATATTTCTATTTGCTCCCGATTTTCAAATATTTCTTCCAAATTGTCTGTGCCGGAGGAAAAATCAGATATTTTTTGCTGCAATTCATCTCTTTGAATCGAAGAGAGTTGTCTTGCTCTTTTAGCGACAATATTGATAACCTCATAAATATTTCCGGTAGTCTCGGAAATTTTAGGCAAATCAAGAGTGCTGATGTAGGCACGCGACTCGCGTTTAGAAATTTTCTTTGGTTTCAGCATATCAATCCGGTTTTGAAACGAACCACAAATTTACTGTTTTTCGTTATTGTTTTGCAAATCTTTTTCAATTTTTTTCAATTTTTTTAATCCGTCGAGGGCATCTGCATAAATTTCTTCGACATCTTTGGTAAACTTACCTGCTGAGTTTTTGTCGAGAAAAAGTTGGCAAATTTCAATAGTTTTGTCAAAACGTTCCTTTTGTACGGAGAAAATACTGTTTTGAGCATATAATAATTGTGCTTTTGCTTGCAAAAAAACAGCTTTTTCTTTATTTTTTGCATCGGGAAAATCTTTCTGAAAATTCTCGAAAGCAATAACTGCGGCTTTGTGTCGTCCTAAATCGTAGTAAAGCATAGCGTTATCAAAAGATTTTTGCTCCTGTCTTTCGCGCAATTCAAAAAGCACTTTATTGGCGCGTTCGGCAAATTGGCTTTTGGGGTATAGATTAAGGAAGTCTTGCATAGCATCAATGGCTCCGTGTGCGCTTTCTTGGTCTAAATAGTGATAAGGCGCATCAAGATACAACGAGAATGCGTGCATATAAAAAGCTTCCTCAGCGCGAGCACTGTATCTATAGGAGTCAAAGAAACTTCTAAAATAGTGTGCGGCAAGCAAATATTGTTGTTGGTTATATTGTGCATAAGCAAAATAAAATTGAATATTTTCTGCTGCTTCCGTGCCTTTTATCAAGGGGACTAAATCTTCGAGGAGCAAACTTGCACGATAGTAATCTCGCTTGTTGTAATATTCCATAGCCCCCTCGTAACGGACTTTCCAATCAGGCGACTTGGTTAATTTTTGAAATTTGCAAGCGGAAAGCGAAAAAATCATCGCTGACAAAAGCATTGCATAAAGGAAAGATTTTGGAAAAATTTTCATCGAAAAATGATTTCAAAAGCGTTAAAACAACAATTTTAGAGTTCTACATTTGAGCAACTCCTCGAGGTCGCAAAAGTCGGAAAAAAAAATTGAAAAAGCAAATACAGCAATGGGATAGGGAGCAAGAGGGTAAAACAGCGTAACGGCAGGAAGTGTTGTAAATAACTGACAATCAAAGGTATAAACAGCGTAAAAGGGCAGAGGTGCACGTACATTTGTAAAGTTGTTTTTTTACAAAAAAATAGTCTTTTTTTGCTTTTGTAAAAAAAATATTACTTCAAAAAAGACCAAAAAAAAATGATACTGTCAAAAAAAAGCTGTGCATTTTGGAAAAATGAAAAAAAAGAATTAAATTAGCGAATAAAGGATTTAATTATCTTTTTTCGCACAACCAAACGAACTTTTCAGCTATGAATTTTAAAATCAAGCTTTTTTTTACAATTTTGATGGTACTTGCGTCAACTTTTGTGTATTCACAAGAGCTGATAAACTTTTCAGCTAAAAACAAAATTGAGTTAATCGGCACAGAAATTGAAATATTTGAAGACGAAAAAAATGAATTTTCTTTTACAGATATTACAAGCGAAGAATTTAAGACAAAATTCAAAAAAAATAACAACAACAATCTCAACCTCGGCGTTTCAAAATCCGCATTTTGGTTCAGATTTAAAGTTAAAAATAATTCGGGGCGCGACATCTTACTTGACCTTGGGAGTTCGGTTGTCGAAGATATTGAATTTTATCGTCCGTTGCACAAGGGCGGCTTTGAGCGCATCAAAACAGGCACTTCTTTTGAATTTTCATCTCGAGAATTCAATCTCAATACATTTTTGTTTTTCCTTGCCTCACAGAATGATTTGCGCGAAATCGTTTTCTATATGCGTGTAAAAAGCGAGCACCCTATAGAAGTTCCGCTTAAAATAGGCACAACGGAGGAGTTTTTACATTACTATCACCGTATTGACCTTTTTTATGGTTTTTATGTCGGTTTGATGTTGGTCATGATTCTATATAACTTTTTTGTTTATTTGAGTGTTCGCGACAATTCGTATTTGTTCTACATCACCTATCTGACGGGCGCATTGTTGATAAATACTTTTCTGTTAGGAAATTACGCTTTTGAGTTTTTGTGGCGCGGTGCGGAGTGGATTAATCGTTATTTTATTTTTTGGTCAGGTTTCACCCCGATAGTAGCCGTTCTTTTTTCGATGCGTTTTTTGCATACCAAAGAGTTAGCTCCGCGTATTCACAAGCTGTTGGCGGTTATGTTGCTGCTGATACCGATTATGCAGATTGCGAATCTTTTCGGGCTTTACGCGGAAATCATTGAAATATTTCAGGCTTTGATATCATTACCGACGCTTGTATTGCTTTTTGCGGCATTGTACATCTATAAAAACGGCTATAAACCGGCATTTTTGTTTTTCTTGGGTTGGCTTATTTATATTTTAGGTATAGTCATTTTTGTCCTGAGCATGAAAGATATTTTGCCCGGTACATTTTTGTTCAAAAATGCCGTGATAGTCGGGCAAGAAATCGAAGTGGTCATTTTTGCATTTGCACTCGGTGCCAAAATAAATCAACTTCGAAAAGATAAAACAAAAGCACAAGCAGAAGCTTTGACGCAAGCGCGTGAAAACGAGCGAATTGTGAAAGAGCAAAATCAAATTTTAGAGGGCAAAGTGAAAGAGCGGACGGCTGAATTAGAAGAAAAAAACGATACGCTCGAAGAAATGAATCAAGAAATTCTTTCGCAACAGCATGAATTGCTTGCAATTAATGAAAAATTGTCTTCTCAATACAATGAAATCGAAGAAATCAACCAAGTGATTGACATGACTTATAAGCAGTTACGAGCAAGTATCGAATATGCCAAAAGTATTCAGACTGCTCTTTTGCCTTTTGAGGGTCGAATCGCACTGTCATTGAAAGAATATTTTGTTTTGTACAAACCGAAAGACATTGTCTCGGGGGATTTTTATTGGGTGCAAGACTTGGCTATCAAGAAATTTTCAAAAGAAAGTGACACGGTGCAGAAAGTCGCAGAAAGTGACTACAAAAGTTCAAAGGTTGTAATTGCCGTTGCAGACTGCACAGGGCACGGCGTGCCGGGTGCGTTTATGAGTATGATTGGCAATGAATTGCTCAGTCAAATCATTAATATTAACGACATTATCTCGCCCGATGAAATTCTTTATCATTTGCATCTCGGAATACGTTTTGCCCTTCGTCAAGACGAAACGTCGAGTCGGGACGGCATGGACATTTCCGTTTGCGTGTGGGACAAGGCTAATAACACGATTGAATACGCCGGCGCAATGAATCCGCTTTATTATTTCAAAAGCGGCGAATTACATGAAATTAAAGCGGATAAAACACCTATCGGCGGCTATCAAAAAGAAAATGAGCGTACTTTTGTCAAGCATACCGTCAAGATTGACAGTTCTGTTATGTTTTATTTGTGCACTGACGGTTATCAAGACCAATTCGGAGGCGAAAATGATAAGAAATTTATGTCAAAACGCCTCCGTGTTTTGCTCGCTGAAATAAGCGCGCTGCCGCTAAAAGAGCAGGAAAGAAAATTAGACGAAGTTATCGAAGATTGGAAAGGAGGTCGAAAACAAACCGATGACATTACGATTTTTGGATTTAGACTTAACACATTGTAACAAAGCGAAATACTTTGTTGCATAAGCCCGATTGAGCATTTTTATACTTGTTTTGCATGAAGTCAAAAAACGAATAATTTTTTGCAAGGGACGCTTTTACCCAAATTTTTCGCTTTAATTTTTTTTATTTTCAACCGATATCAACCATGTCTCAAAAAACGCCCAATTTTGTCCAAACTATGGACGAAATCCTCACCCACGCCGTTCATAAAGGCGTACTGCACCTCAAAGATGAAGGCGACGTTTCGGACGGACGCTTTTTAGTCATTGACGGGAAGAAAAAAGTCAATTTTGGTTCTTACAGCTATCTCGGTTTGGAACTTCACCCCAAAGTAAAAGCCGGCATTGTTGAAGCAACCCTTGCACACGGAGCGCAGTTTCCCGCATCAAGGGCATATATTTCTTCCGCCATGTATTTTGAATTGGAGGAATTGCTCGGCAAAATCTACGGAGCCCCCGTTATCGTTTCACCAAGCACAACTTTATCGCATTTGTCATTCATTCCCGCCATGATTGAAAACGAAGATGCGGTTATTTTAGACCACCAAGTTCATGCGACGGTACAAACACCGGTGCAATTTGCAAAAGCCAAAGGAACGCATATCGAAATGGTCAGACACAACGACATGGAAACTTTGGAGCAAAAAATCAAAGAATTAAGCACAAAGCATGCGCGTGTTTGGTACATGGCTGACAGCGTTTATTCAATGTACGGCGATGTCGCACCTTTTGATAAAATCAAAGAACTTTTACAAAAATATGAAAAATTTCACGCTTATATTGACGACGCACACGGCATGAGTTGGTTCGGCGAAAACGGAAAAGGCTTGGCGGTTTCGCGTATGGGCTTTCACCCGCGATGCTTTTTTGCGGCTTCATTGAGCAAAGGTTTTGGAGTTTGCGGCGGCGTTTTGATTTTTCCCGATGAAGAAAGTTGTCGAAAAGTTCGCACTTGCGGCGGTTCTTTGATTTTTACGGGACCGCTCGGACCTCCGATGCTCGGCGGCGACATTGCTTGCGCAAAAATTCATTTGTCGAGTGAAATTTATGATTTGCAAGAAAAATTGCAAGTGCGCATGAAATATTTTAACGATTTGCTCCGCGAAACGGATTTGCCATTGGTGGCGGAAACACAATGCCCGATTTTTTATATCGGTATGGGATTGCCGCGCGTGGGACAAAATATGGTCAAAAGATTGCTCAGCGAGGGTTTTTATGTCAATTTAGGCATGTTCCCGGCTGTTCCGGTCAAAAACACGGGTTTGCGAATTTCGCTGTGCGTGCATCAAGAACTCGAAGATATTAAAGGCTTAACGGAAGCAATGGTGCTCCATTTTCCGAAAGTTTTAGAGGAAGAAAATCGCTCGCTCGAAGATATTCGGAAAGTTTTTCGCTTGACGGGAGCCGAAACAGATAAAAATTACCATGTTCGTTTTCACTATGAGGGCAAATTATTGTTAAAATATGAAAATACCGTTAACAATATTCCTGCTCCCGAATGGAACGAAATGTTTGCCGGCAAAGGAAATTATGATTGGCGCGCGATGCACTTTTTGGAGGAAACTTTCCGAAATAATCCGAAAAAGGAAAATAATTCTAAATTTCATTATTTTATCATTCGTGATTCTTTCCAAAAACCCATTTTGGCGACCTTTTTTACACAAACTTGGGTAAAAGATGATATGCTTTCCGGCGCGAATGTATCCGCAACTTTGGAAAAAATCAGAAAAGAAACAGACCCTTATCACCTTTGCAGTAATGTTTTGATGATGGGGAATGTGATGACAGAAGGAAAACACCTATACCTCGACCGCAGCAATCCGATGTGGAAAGAAGCAATGATGTTGCTGCTCGAAGAGGCATCGGGAATTTTGGAAAATGAAAAATTGGCGCAAATAATTCTCCGTGACTTTGATTCGGAAGACAAAGAATTTCAAGAATTTCTCTTCAATCAAGGCTATTTGTCCGTTGCGATGCCCGACACACATATTTTGAACGTTGATTGGAAAGATGAGGACGATTATCTCGAAAAGTTAGATTCTTTCAACCGCTATCGTGTGCGAAGAGATGCTGTTAAACGCGAAAGTGAATTTATTGTTGAATTAATTTCGGATTGCGAATTGAATCAAACCGATGTCGAACATTTTCATCAACTCTACCTTAATGTGAGCGAAAATAATCGCGGTTTAAACCTTTTTAATCTTCCGAAAAGAGTCATTAATAATGTTGCTCGTTCGCGCGGTTGGGAAATCATTGTCCTTTATCTCAAATCGCGCCCCGAAGAAGCCGTAGCAATGGGCTATACCTATTTGACGGAAAACGGAGAGAATTGTGTAACTGTCTTTTTGGGCTTAGACTACAATTTTGTAGCATCACATCGTATTTATCATCAACTAATCTATCAGGCAATCAAACGCGCCAAAAAGCTTGGCTGTAAGCGCGTTTCATTAGGATTGACTGCCGGAACCGAAAAGAAAAAGTTCGGTGCGATTGCCAAACAAAATGTACTCTACGTCCAAAACAAAGACAATTATTCATTTGAAGCGGTTGAAGCAATGAGTGTTACGGAAAAACACCATAAAAAAAGATAAAAACCGCTCAAAAACAGTCATCATTCAAAAACGCGCCGACTAAGTTGAGCGCGTTTTTTTGTGCCGTTTTTAGGAGAAAAAAGCACTCCCCTAAAAAAGACCTTACATTTGAATGTATTTTGAACGAAATATTTTATCTTGCGGCAAAATTTTAAATTATTTTTGGCATCTTTTTTTTATCTGTTATGAAAAAAGCACTCATTACGGGAATTACGGGACAAGACGGCGCGTATCTCGCCGAACTTCTGCTCAAAAAAGGGTACGAAGTTCACGGTATCAAAAGGCGAACCTCTTTATTCAACACGCAGAGAATAGACCACCTTTATCAAGACCCGCACGCTGAAAATTACCGTTTCAGACTGCATTACGGCGATTTGACTGATTCTACGAATTTGATTCGTTTGGTACAAGAAATTCAACCCGACGAAATTTACAATCTCGGTGCGATGTCGCACGTAAAAGTCAGTTTTGAAACCCCCGAATATACTGCAAATACTGACGCAGCAGGCACTCTGCGCATTTTGGAAGCCGTCAGACTCTTGGGCATGACAGAAAAAACAAGAATTTATCAGGCATCAACTTCTGAATTGTACGGGAAAGTGCAGGAAGTGCCGCAAAGTGAAAAAACACCTTTTTATCCTCGCTCGCCTTATGCCTGCGCAAAAATTTATGCTTATTGGATTACGGTGAATTATCGCGAAGCTTATAATATGTTTGCCTCTAACGGTATTTTATTTAATCACGAAAGTCCTCTGCGCGGCGAAACTTTTGTTACACGAAAAGTTACTCGCGCCGTCGCACGTATCGCATTAGGCATGCAAGAAAAAGTTTTTCTCGGAAATCTCGACGCAAAACGCGATTGGGGACACGCCCGCGACTATACGGAAGCAATGTGGCGAATTTTGCAACACGACAAACCGGACGATTTCGTAATCGCAACCGGCACAACAACGACCGTTCGCGACTTCGTCAGTATGTCTTTCGGCAACGCAGGAATAGAATTGGAATTTAAAGGGGAAGGCGAAAATGAAATCGGAATCGTTTCCGCAGTTACGGGCGACTACCGCTTGCCGCTCGGAAAAGAAGTTGTAGCGATTGATAAACGCTATTTCCGCCCTTCGGAAGTGGATTTATTAATAGGAGATGCCACAAAAGCACGAACCGAATTAGGTTGGATTCCGCAATATACACTCGACGAATTGGCAAAAGAAATGGTTGCCGCCGACTTGGAACTTTTCAAAAGAGATAAATATTTGCAAGAAGGCGGGCACACAATTTTTAATTTCCATGAATAATTAAAAAAAATTGCCCTTTGTTTTTCGGAATTTTAAAAATTGCCTGTTTTTTTCAAAATGTGGCTTATGATTTGCTTATTTCAATCGAATACATTTTGAAAAAAGTAACAATTCAGTCAGAGTGTACCGCAAGCTGTCAATTTGCAACTTTAAATTCACAAATCGCAAACTGACAGCTCGCCCATACTCACGCGAAAAATTAATGTTTCGCGACATTTGACTTTGTATCACAATGAGCCTGATAATCTTGATAATTAAGCAATTAGGCTTAAAAACGAAATATATAAAAAAACGGCTTGGTCAGCAAAACAGATATTGGTTCAATGAGAAGTGCCTCGTTATTAGTGCTTTGTTTGTTTTTTGCCATAAAAACAATCGGGCAACATGATTTAGTGGATTTTGACAAACTGACAACCAAAAAAGGATTGTCCAATAACGCCGTAACTTCCGTTTTGGAAGACCAAAAAGGCTATCTGTGGTTCGGGACGAATGCGGGCTTGAATCGCTTTTCCGGCTATGGTTTTGAAGTTTTCTCCCCCTCCAAAAAAGACAGTTTTTCGCTCACCGACAAAAGCATCAACTGT